>CASFNW010000017.1 GCA_949296245.1 uncultured bacterium | reverse complement strand
GCTGACGCTAACGAAAATTTTGTTCGTAAATACAAAGAGTCTGTAATCAAGGTTACAACGGCAGAGCCGTCTTA
This sequence comes from uncultured bacterium, assembly GCA_949296245.1. GTDB lineage: Bacteria > Cyanobacteriota > Vampirovibrionia > Gastranaerophilales > Gastranaerophilaceae > Limenecus. The sequence goes on along the minus strand of CASFNW010000017.1, from coordinate 37,523 downwards.
CACTTCGTGTGCAGCTTCGCTGCTATTTGATTTTCTCATAATAAATATTATCACTACATATATATTTCAATTATTACTTTTAGTTATTTCTAATATAAAGAAAAAACAATTTTTGTCACCGAAGTATGTAACATATACAATCCTTATTCGATGAGCAGGATTGGAGTTAGTTTTGTGAGTGAGTATATTGCACAGGCTTGTAAAGACTCTGTAAAAGCTAACTAAATGTTCTATTTTATTAGACACGCTTTCTAAAAATGATAATTAATCAATTTTTAGAGTTATCAGAACGAAAACGACATGCCTTGTCTCGAGTGTTCTCAATATGCAATTGTCTGCTATGCATTAACAATGACCTCTTGATGCTTAAACTGTGCGTTATATAGTGCTTTATAAGCACCGTTTTCTATTTGCAAGAGTTCCTCGTGTGTGCCCTGCTCAACAATTTGACCTTCATTAATAACGACTATTTTATCCGCATTTTGGATTGTTGATAGTCTGTGAGCAATTACAAATACGGTTTTGTCTTCCATCAGATTGTCTATTGCCTTTTGTACAATTGCTTCCGCTTTATTATCCAGCGCTGATGTAGCCTCATCAAGAATAACAATGGGGGCATTTTTCAAAAATGCTCTTGCAATGGCAACTCTTTGTTTCTGCCCGCCGGAAAGGAGTATGCCTCTTTCTCCTATCTGGGTATCAAGACCATCTTTTAATGTGGCAATAAACTCGTCCAGAAATGCCATTTTTACAGCTTTATCAATCTGTTCCTGATTTGCTTCTTCATTGCCGAGCAGTATATTCTCTCTAATAGAACCGGAAAATAAAAAATTATCCTGAAATACAACTGCAAAATTTTGTCTCAAGGATTTAAGCGTAAAGTCTCTTATATCAGTCCCGTCAATCTGAATAGAACCTGATGTTACGTCGTAAAATCTTGGCAGCAGATTTACTATCGTGGTTTTCCCTCCGCCTGAATTTCCGACAAAGGCCACAGTCTCTCCTCTGTTAACACTTAAGTTAACATGTTTTAAGACAGGTATACCTTTTTTGTATTCAAAGCAGACATCTTTTAATTCTATTTTTGAATAATCTTTTTTAAGCTCTTTTGCGTCAGGTTTGTCTTTAATAGAAGGTTCCATATCCATTACATCGAATACTCTTTCTATTGCAAAGAAAGAGAGCTGTACCTGATTAAAGTTGTTGCCGAGACTCTTTATCGGTGTGTATAGCATAATGAGCGCTGTTATAAATGAAACAAAGTTTCCGCTTGTGATTTGTTTTGTCAAAATCAAATGGCTTCCGTATCCGATAGCCAGACCTATACCAACTGATACAATTACGTGCATCATTGGAGAAAGCCATGAGGTTCTTTGAACCATTTTGATTCTCAAATTAAAAATGCTTTTTAAAATATCCTGAAATTTGTCTTTTTGCTGTGAATCCAGATTGTAGGAAATAATTGTTTTGTTTCCTGCAAAAGCTTCATTATATGCTGTGATAACTGCAGCATCCGCTTTCAGGGTTTTACTCATTACATCTTGTATACGTTTTCTTATTTTTGCAACAGGCAAGAATGCCGCACCCAGCACTGCTACTGCAATAATAGCAAGCTGCCAGGAATTGTAAAACAGCACGCACACAAGCGATATTGAAGAAAACAGCCTCTGTGTAAAGACTTTCAGATTATCAAGAAGCCCAGTGCAGGCCATATCAGCATTATTGTTAAAGGTAAAGACTACATCGCCTGAATTTTTAGTGTCAAAATACGAGGTTTGGAATGTAAGCATTTTTTTGAACAAATCAAATTTTAGTTTGTTTGTGATTTTTCCGCCTACCCAGGTATTTAAATATGTGGCAAGATAATTCAACCCGCCTTGAAATGAAGTAAATGCAACAATTCCAAAAGGGATATACCATGGAGACTGTACTGATTTTTCAACCATTACAAGATCCATATAAGGCTTTAAAGACAGTGCAATAACAGCATCCAGTCCGCCTATCGGTATACATATTGTTACCGCAAGCAGAGCTCTGAACCAAAAAGGCTTTACATAAGGCCACATGCGTTTATAGTTGATTACAAAACGCATCTTGTTTATTTTATCCATTAAATTTTTGATTTTATCTTTTATTATTTTCATTCTAGCCCATATTAATTATTTGTTTGCCAAATAATTTTATACTTATGCTGTTTGGTCTTATTCTAACAGAAATCAAATTCTTTCTAAAGTTTTTCCACTTTCTTCGATTTAACGAATGTTCAAATTTATCCAAAAATAAAGCAGGTGAATTGATTAAACATTCGATTTTATTTTTTCCTGTTTTTTTGATAAATTCTGCGGATAACTTGCTGTTTACTGAATAATCTTTAAATCTTTTAGAAAATTCCATTACAAATTCCTGTCTTAATTCAGGTGCAATCCTCTCTAAAGTCCATTTTAATGCTTTAAATTCGGCTATTTGTTTTTGCAATAAAACAAAAGGTGTTAAATCCGGATGATTATCCAAAAATTTGTTTATTTCATCAAATTCATAAAAAATATATCCAGCTTTACCTTTGCTGTTTATTGAAGAGTTTTCATTGTCCTGTCTGTAATGAATATAAGAGTTTTTAGTAAAATAAATATTTTTGGCCAGAGTCAGCACCTTAAAGTTAAATGATGTGTCCTGATAAGCTGCGCCCGGTGTGGTTAAAAATTGTATTTGATTATCTTCTAAAAATGATTTTTTATAAATGGCACTCCATATAGAAGGCTGAATAAGCAGACATTGCTGACAGTTATTTATGCCGGAGTATAAGCCGTTCAGCTTTGAAAAGACATCTTTTTTTATTGACAGGTCAGTATCTGTCCAGTAGCTGTACCAGTCGCTTTTTACAACATCTGAATCATATTTTTTTGCAAGATTGTATAAATCATAAAGCATGTCAGAATCAGCAAAATCGTCTGATTCGATAATGGAAATATATTCCCCTCTGGCAGCGGAGATTCCTCTGTTCATTGAGTCGCCGTATCCGGAGTTTTCTTTGGCTATGACAACGATTCTGGAATCTTTTTGTGCATATTCTTCTATAATTTCTCGTGATTTGTCTTTAGAGCCGTCATTAACACAAATAATCTCTATATCTTTTAATGTTTGATTAACAACGCTATCAAGGCACTGCTTTATATATTTTTCAACATTATATGCAGGAATAATAACAGAAACTTTAATCAACTGTTACTCCTCCATTGAGTTTGTCATAGTAATTAATAGGCTTTCTTAAAATTGCACCGCAGAGCTTTCCTGAATTTTTATATGTTAAACCGAGTATATTAAGAAAAAATGTTATGCCTCCGCAAATGGAAAATAACAGTATAATTAAATCTGACAGGATTACAAAAATCATTTTTAATATGTATACAAATAATTTAAAGGGATTGGTTTTATTTCTGAATTTTAAATACGAGCCGGAATAGCCGTTATAGTAGTTTCTGTTTAATATCCATTTTAAATTTACTCTATGTTTATCATTTATTTCACGAACAATTGCATTTTGTGTAAAGATAATCGGATAGCCGGCATTAGTTACTCTGGAGAAAAAATCACCGTCTTCTCCGCCCATAAAAACAAATGAATCATCAAACCATATACCGGATTTTGTCATTATTTCAACAGGGAAAAATGAGTTGTGAGTAGAGCTGGTTTTTCTGAGTTCCCCTTCTTTTTTTGTCGTACTTTTAACGAAAATATTGTTGTTAGTGAGATATCCAGGGAAATCTCCGTCAAAAAATGTATACTCGGGGCCTGATACAACACCGGCGGTTTTATTTGAGTTATATGTATTAATGAGGTTAGAAAGCCAGCTACTGTCCGCAATATCATCGTCATCAAGAATAGCAATATGTGAAGCGCCTATATTTATGCATTCTTTCAGCAGTCTGTTTCTTGCACTGGATAATCCTCTTTTTTCTTCTATAAAATAGTTTATTTTATACGGCGAATCAGCCATTGCTTCTTCAACAATTTCTTTCGATGAGCCGTATTTATCGTTATCAACGACTACTATTTCAATTTTTATATTATTATCAGCGGATTTTTGATTTTTTAGTGATGACAAACATCTTTTGAGCATTTCAAACCTGCGGAAAGTATTGCAGGCTATTGCTACAAAAGTGACTTTGGGTTTTATATCATTTTTTTGTGCTGTTTTTCCCTGAGGCATTATTTTTCTCTTATTTTCTCATATTCGTAAGCAGTTTTTATACTTTGTTCAATAGTCCTTGAAGGCTGCCAGTTCAGTATTCGTTTTGCTTTTGCTGCATTTGCAAAAAGCTTTGCCGGATCACCCAATCTTCTTTCTACAACCTGTACCGGTATCTTTCTTTCTAATACTTTCTCACAAATATCAAAAATTTCTTTAACGCTATTTCCGTTTTGGGTACCTAAATTAAAAATATCAGACTTATTTTCTTTTAATAAATATAAATATGCGAGTCTGTGCGCTTGAGCAAGGTCTTCCACATTTACATAATCCCTGATACAGGTCCCGTCAGGTGTGTCATAATCATCACCGAAAATTTTAAATGTTTGAGAATTGCCAAAAGTAGATTTTAGAATATTAGGAATCAGATGTGTTTCAGGCTCATGCCACTCTCCGACTCTTATTTTTTCATCGCAGCCCGCAACATTAAAATATCTGAGCCGGATTGATTTTAGCCCGTAAGCGGTATCATAATCCTCCATAATTTTTTCTGCCATAAGTTTAGACATCCCGTACGGATTTATGGGGCTTTGCGGGTGGCTTTCGTCAATAGGTGTATATTTAGGTTCACCGTAAGTAGCACAGGTGGAGGAAAAAATGATTTTTTTACAGTTGTGTTTAATCATTGTATCCAGCAGATTTAATGTTCCATAGACATTGTTTCTGTAATATTTTGACGGGTTTTCAACACTTTCTCCTACTAAAGCAAATGCTGCAAAGTGGATAACCGCATCTATATCATATTTTTTAAAAACAGTTTCTATATCATCAATGTTTCTCAAGTCGCCTTTTACAAATTCAACTTTACCGATTTTTTTTAGTGCATCAATTGTTTCAATATGTCCGTTTTCAAGATTATCAAACACAACAATGTCATATCCGTTATTCAAAAAATTTATCGCAGTGTGGCTGCCTATATAGCCTGCTGCACCGGTAATTAAAATCATTTGTTTTCAATCCTTTCAAAAACCTCTATGGCTCTTTCTATTGCCTGATCCATATTGTAGTATTTGTAATCTCCTAATCTGCCCAGAAAATATACATTATTCAGTTTTTTTGCTTCTGCAAGATATCTGTCATACAATTCTGTGTTTTCTTTTTTGGGAACAGGATAATATCTTTCATTCTTACCTAATACAAAATCTTCAGAGTATTCTTTTGCTATTACTGTTTTTGAGGAAATGTCATTGAGGTAATATTTGTACTCATGTATTCTTGTAAAATCATAGTTACAGGGATAATTTACAACAGCATTGCTTTGATAGTACTCATGGTTATGTGTTTCTAATTTAAAATTTACGCTTCTGTAGGGAAGCTGTCCGAATTTGTAATCAAAATATTCGTCAATGGGACCTGTATAAAATATTCTTTTAAAATCACATTTTATATCTTTATAGTCAGTGTTTAATTTAATTTCAATATTCGGATGATTGAGCATTCTTTCAATTGTTCTTGTATATCCGCATACGGGGATTCCCTGATATTTGTCTTGAAAATATCTGTCATCGCGGCTTATAAAAACAGGAACTCTTGCTGTTACTGCGCTGTCAACGTCTTTTGGCGAAGTGCCCCACTGTTTGTTTGTATAATGTAAAAAGACTTTTTCGTATACATATTCTGCCAGAAATTTCAAATCTTTGTCGTTTTGCTTCTGAAATTCCAGAATCGGAACTTTTGTGTTGTATTCAAAAACGCTTAAAAGTTTTTCTTCAAGCCTTTTGGCCAGACTCATTGGAAAAACATCATACAGGGTATTTATGTTAAAAGGGATAGTTGTCTCAATACCGTCAATTACAGCTACGACTTTGTGCATATAAGTATTCAGGTCAGTAAACTGTTTTAAAAATTGCCAGACTTTTTCATTGTTTGTATGGAAAATGTGTGAGCCGTATTTATGTATTTTTATGCCGTTTTCATCAGTATAGTCATAACTGTTTCCGGCAATGTGTTCTTTTTTGTCTATAACCAGAACTTTCTCGCCTAGTTTTTCTGCCAGCAGATGTGCTGCTACAGCCCCGCTAAAACCTGCTCCTACAACTAAATTGGTCTCCACAAATAAACCTCTTTTTCTTCTTATTAAATCTATAATAATACAGAAAAAGATTTAATAACATATTCGTAAAAATTTATTAAAAATAAAATTTAAAAATATTATTTTAGCAAAGTCTATAATTTTAGAATATTTATCATTTTTGCTGATTTCATAAAATCTTCTATGCTGATAGTAACTTCTTTGGTTGAATCCCAGGGGTTTATCAGGATAACTTTGTTATCTTTTATGCCTTTTATTGTAAATGCGTGGCTGCCGTCTTTTATATTTTGTCCGTTTATTACTTGATTTGTAATAGCTAATGATACTTCTGCCAAATAATTATTAAATGTTCCGTCCTTTTTTGTATCTTTTTGCAACATTTTTACTACTGTATCAACATCATCGTAGCGTTTATCAAAAACATTTGATTCTTCTTTTATCAAATTTGGCTGCCAAAAGCTTTTGCTATTTTCCAGTACTGACAAATTACCGTTTGAATCTATTTTACAAACTGGTTGGCTCTCAGATTTACTAAAATATACATCTGATTTTTTCCCTGTATACAAATACATAGGTATACCTATTACACCCCCTGCCCCTATATCTTCCGGATTAACATTCCAGCCCCTGGCTATATCAAGACCGGCAATAAGCTGATCGGACTTATCCAGAAAAGAGTAAGACACATTGTTTGCCTGCAATGTCTTTGCAACATCGCTGCGATATTTTGAGTAAGCTATTTCCTGCAGCAAGACATCCTTATCTCCGGATGAGTATTCCTTGCCGGCTTTTAAAGCGGCTTTTTGAAGTTCTTCTTCGGTGATAGTATATTCCTCTTGTATAAAAATCTTTTCTTTTGGAAATTGTCTTATACCGCTGCTTAAGTCTTCAATGATTTTAGAGGCTCCTCCAAATTTAACTTTATAAACAGTATGCTCTTTGCCGTTGGCATCAGTTGTTACATGTTTTGTAATCATATTATTCAGGATTTTTTGTCCGGCATTGCTTGTATTTAGAGAATTTATAGTTTCGAGGAAAAAACAGTTGCCAAGGTCTCCTTGAAAAGAACTTTCGACAATTCCGTTTATTGACGAATAATCATACTCTTGTGTTGTTCCCTTCAATTTGTCTTCTACAATTTTCCCTATTAAAATTCCGTTTTCATCAAACTTATTTATCTCTGCATACTTAAGTTTGCCTGTTGCTTTGTCATATACCATTTCTTTGGTTGGTAAGCCAATTCTGTTTTCAAGATTTTGACCGGAAAATTCCCGAACTATTACGATATCTTCTTTTTCCTGTCTTAAAAGTCTTGCTTTTAGTGTTTCTCCGTCTTCTGCGTATTTTATTACCTCTTGTGTATTATATCCGTTAATGACAGAATAAATGGATTTTTCTGTCATTATACCGTTTCCATTGTATCTGGTTATTGTTGATGATTTATTTCCTGTTTTTAAATTATTATATGTATCATATCTCTTGATGAGACTGCCGTTAGAATTATATTCAAACGAACTAAGCTCAGTATATGCATTAGTATGTTTATCACCCTTGTATATGCAAGATTGTTCAGTGATTTTCCCTTCATCATTATATATGATATGCGTTGTCATATTTTCATCGGTTTGTTCATAGTTTTTACCTTCTCTAAAGTCACAATTTGTACTTGTTATAAGTTCTTTTATTTTACCGCCGCTTGACAATAATTCTATCCTGTAGGCAGCTTCATTATTTGTTTGAAAAAAATTAACCTTTACACCGGATCCGTCTTCTTTAACAGAAGAAAAAGTCCTTTCATTATCATATCCGGAATATGTTTTGAAATTGTGCGGGCCATTTTTTAATGTAATAATCAATGCTTTAAACAGTGCAGTATTTTTTTCGGAAAGTTCCGTAGTCTTTTCTGATTTTGTAAATAATCGGTTTAGCTCTTTCTGATCAAGAATTCTATCCTCTCCTGCTGCTGTTACTAAAGCTTTTTGAAAAGCAAGAATTTCTTCTTTATCAAGTATTTTATCCCAGTCTAAATCATAATCTCTCAGTATATCTGAAAAGGCCTCATCGATAACAAGACTATCACCAAATATACTTGTACCAAATGTTTCTCCATTATTTTCTATAGATAAAGTTTTATCTTTAACATAGTCCTGAAACGATGTATCAATCTTTTCAGATGATTTTATGAAGCCAAACATAAGAATCCCTATTTAATAAATACACTAAGTATTAAATCGGCATAATATAAAAAATAATTTAAAATTTTTATGATAATTGTTACAAGTCTTCATATGTTATTATTTTCTGCATAAAATTTGTCAAAAATTTTTTTTACAGTTTTTATCTCTATTATGAAAATAAAACAAGCTAATAGTTATAGACCGGCATTTGGTTCAATAAAAATAGCAGAAGCGAAAAACTATATTAAGAATATTGAAACACCTATTGCTATATATAAACTCACAAAAAACGATGAATCTTTTCTAAATTATTTAAAAGATTATTTGAATTTTTCCAATATGATGTCAAAGTTGCCGGAAAACATGTGCGAAATATGGCGTGAAATTTTTAATATAACAATAACCGAGGCAAAAAATAGCCAAAATACTTCTCTGTTAGCAGTTTTTCAAAATAAAGCTGTTGCAATTTTGAATTACACAGAAAATAATTATAAATACAAAGTTAAGTCAGTCTGTTCTTGGCCTACAGAACAAGACAAAAAGGTTCCATATGCAGGAAAAACTTTATTTGCAGTATTATTTAAGCATTTTTTACAAAATAACGGCAAATATATTGATATTGATGCAATAACCAACGGGCCTTTTAATGCTGTCGGTAAATATATGTCTCTCGGGTTTAAACAGCGCGGCGGAGAAAATTACATTCTGGCAATGAGAGCAGAAAATGAAAATATTGCAAAAACTGTAAAATCTCTTGATGAATTTATAAAAATTACTCCGGTTACAGACAATAAAGAAGTTAGTCTTTTTGAAATAATCAAATAATATAGACATAATTGCTGTTATTTAATATTTGTAATAGATGCACAACACAAATAAATAAAAGAGCTTATCAATTAAGCTCTTTTATTATTGTATATCTAATCTTGTGCCGCAGTTGCCGCCGGCGCTTTTGTAATTCCTTCCCGCTCGTTGCTGCTGCTGACTACGCTTAGCTGCCGTCAGCTTCGCACTCGCTCACCTTTGACTTCTTTTGCCGAAATTTCTCGGACATCTTACAAACTCGCAAAAACTTATGCTTTTTTGTATATATTTAAAAGTGCTTTTGGTTCGGTATGAGATAATGATTTAATAAGTCCTTCTTCATCTACTGAATGAGTTTTTAAAAGGATTGTTTTTGCTGTTGCTATACCTTTCGCTGCTTGTTTGATTCTGCTAAATATATTTTTAGATTCTATATTAGCAAATCTAAGACCCATCTGGAGTTTTTGCGGACTCTTGCTGCTGTAAAATTGTTCAATGGACATTTTTGCATTAAATTTTTTTGCAAATTTTTTTACCGCAGGAGTTTTCATAATCGTTTTATACATTTCTGTTGTCATATTAGGGGATTTTATAATGCGCCCGAAAGACGGGTTCTGGTTTTGGATTTTCATCTTTCTTTCCTTTCAATAAAATTTTTATTCTATTTGTGGTATTTAAGTATAAAATAAAAAAAATTTTTTTTGCTATCCAATCAATTTCTTATAATATTTCTTAATCAATATTAGTAATGTATTTCCTAAGTATAGGATATAAATCATTAAATAAAAATTAATTTTTGCTGATTTTTGAAAAAAACTTATTAAAATGAAAATATGAAATTCTATATGGTGAGGTGTTAAATTATGATTGACTTTAATAAACTGACTAATCAAGCTCAGGAGATAATGTTTTCTGCACAGCAGATTATGGCTAAGTTTCAAAATACACAGCTTGAACCGTGTCATATTATGATGGCAATGCTGGAGGCAAAAGAAGGTATTTCCAATGACTATATGGAAGCTCTTAAACTTAATCGTCCACAATTTGTGGATGCCGTGATGTCAGAGCTTAATAATCTGCCAAGAGTTGAACAGCCTGTTAATACACAGCAGCTCTACTTGTCGCAAGAAACAATAAATCTTCTTGATATGGCGCAAACACAGGCAGAAACTTTAAAAGATACTTATATAAGTATTGAACATATACTGCTTGCAATGACAGAGTTACAAGGCTCAAAAATTAAAACACTTCTTGATAACTTTGGGGTTACAAGAAATAAAATTTTAAACGAAATGAAAAAAATCAGAGGTCAAAATAAAGTTGATTCAAAAGACTCGGAAGAAAAATTTAAAGCTCTTGAAAAATACTCGCAAAATCTTACTAAACTGGCACAAAGAGGCAAACTTGATCCTGTGATAGGACGTGATGAAGAAGTCAGGCGTGTTATACAGGTATTAAACAGACGTACAAAAAACAATCCTGTACTTATAGGTGAACCAGGTGTAGGTAAAACCGCAATTGTAGAAGGATTGGCGCAAAGAATTGTCAGAGGCGATGTTCCTGAAAGCCTTAAAAATACCCAGCTAATAGCATTAGACCTTGGCGCTCTTGTTGCCGGTGCAAAATTTAGAGGTGAATTTGAAGAAAGGTTAAAAGCCGTCTTAAAAGAGGTTGAAGCTTCAGACGGTGAGATTATTTTGTTCATTGATGAGCTTCATACCGTAATCGGCGCGGGTGCAACAGAGGGTTCAATGGATGCAGGCAATCTTTTAAAACCTATGCTTGCAAGAGGCGTATTAAGAACAGTTGGTGCTACAACTATTAACGAGTACAGAAAATATATAGAAAAGGATGCCGCGCTCGAAAGACGTTTCCAGCCCGTAATGGTCGATGAACCGTCGGTAGAGGATACAATCAGTATTCTCCGTGGTTTAAAAGAACGTTATGAAATCCACCACGGTATAAGAATCAAAGATGCAGCTCTTGTTGCAGCGGCAAAACTGTCTGACAGATATATTACGGACAGATTTCTTCCTGATAAGGCAATAGATCTTATTGATGAAGCTGCGTCAGCTTTGAGAATTGATATAGACTCTATGCCGGAAGAGATTGATTCTCTGGTCAGACAAAAAATGCAGCTTGAAATTGAAAGAAAAGCAATACAGAAAGAAGAACCGACAGAAGATAACATCAAAAAAATCGACGGCTTAAACAGAACCATTAATGAACTTGATGAAAAAATTACCAAGTTAAAAACTCAATGGGAACTTGAAAAAAGCAATATTATGGATGAGGCTCAAATAAAAGAGGAAATAGAAAAAACAAAAGCCCAGATAGATATTGCAGAACGTGATGCAGATCTTGAAAGAGCTGCGGAGCTTAAATACGGGAAAATGATTGAACTTCAAAAACGTCTTGAAGATGTTCAAAAACACGTAAAAGAAAAACCGAAAAATCAGCTTTTAAAAGAAGAAGTTGATGAAGACGATATAGCGGAAATTGTAAGCAAATGGACAGGTATTGAAGTCTCAAGACTTGTTGAAAGTGAAAGAGACAAGCTGCTTAGAATGGAAGACTTTTTGCATAAACGTGTAATAGGTCAGGACGAAGCAGTAGACGTGGTCTCTGATGCAGTTAGACGTGCACGTTCAGGCTTGAAAGATCCGAAACGTCCGATCGGCTCATTTATCTTCCTCGGTCCGACAGGTGTCGGTAAAACTGAACTTGCAAAATCATTGGCAGAATTTCTGTTTAACGATGAAGATGCTCTTATCAGAATTGATATGTCTGAATATATGGAAAAACATTCAGTAGCAAGACTGGTCGGTGCTCCTCCGGGTTATGTCGGATATGATGAGGGCGGACAGTTGACTGAATCTGTCAGAAGAAAACCGTATTCAGTAGTACTTTTTGATGAAATTGAAAAGGCACATCCTGATGTATTTAATATAATGCTTCAAATCCTTGATGACGGACGATTGACAGATTCAAAGGGCAGAACCGTTGATTTTAAAAATACTCTCATCATTATGACAAGCAACATCGGAAGCTCCATAATTCTTGAAAACAGTCTTAATTCAATGCTCTCTGAAAAAGACTTTGAGCAGACAAAAGACAAGGTTATGGATTTGATGAAGGAACACTTTAAACCCGAGTTTCTTAACAGAATAGATGAAATTGTATTCTTTAAAGCATTAACACTTTCTCAGCTGCAAAAGATAGTAGATATCTACTTTAAAGGTCTTGAAAAATTATTTGAAGACAGAGATATGAAATTGCAGATTACGGATGATGCCAGAGAATCTCTAGCAACTCAGGGCTTTAATCCTGTATATGGTGCAAGACCTTTGAAAAGAACAATCCGGCAGCTTGTTGAAAATCCTCTGGCAAAGAAAATTCTTGCCGGTGAATTTAAAGAAGGCGATACAATAACTGTTGACGCTGACGGTGATGAAATTATTTTCAGGTAATTTATATAAAATGCAAAAAATCCCGAATATTTTCGGGATTTTTTTTGTAAAGTTTTTAACAGGCATGCCTGCAATAAAAATACAATTTTTTCTTGTATTTGTTGAATTTGAGACCATGCCAATTTCTTTACAATTTTTACGGGCATGCCCATGTGCTATTTTATAAACACCGTAAAATCTTGCTATACTTGATTTTATGGTGTGTTGCCTGTTGAGGCAATTTATTAATTTAAAAATTTTTTATTAAATAGTAAGAGATTTAGTGTAAGATGAAAGGTAGTTTTATGACAGTGAATGGCGTTAACAGCGCTGCGGGAATACCTGTGGCTGCATTTCAAAATCTGAATGTACAAAATTCCGCTCAACCTCCTGCTGCGGTATCTGTCGGTACAGAGCAGCCGGTTGTATATGAAGAACCAAAAAAATCTTCATCAAGTCCGGCAAAAGTTTTGATGTATCTTGGCTTAATCGGTGCTGCAACATATGCTTTTGTAAAATATAAAAATATTCAGGCACTAAAGCCGATTATACAAAATTCTGAAAAAGCTACAAAAGACGGCGGCAGATTAACAACACAAATTTTGAAGACTAAATCCAGAAAGGCTAATGGTGATATAGTTTTTTCCGGCGAAAAATCTATAAAGACTTATTTTGATAAGGATGGAAATAAGCGTGCGGAAATCATCCATGATATGACAAAAAATGAAAGATACTCCGTATATTATGACAAAGATGGAAATATTACTAAAAATATAATCTCAAGACTTTCAGCTCCGAATAAAAAAGGAAAATCAAAACTTGAGCAAAAAATGACACACGTATTTACAAGAAACGATAACGGTACTGTAACAACTGCGACACATCTGGATGATTTTAACGGCAAAAAACCGGTGCAGATATCCTCTTATACAAAAACAGAAACAATACCGGCAGCAGCAGAATCAACAATTAATCAGAATTAAATATTCCATTTACCTTTATTAAATAACATTGAGCAGCAGTCTTAAATCCTTCCTTTCTATAGAGACTGTTGCTTCTTTTTTTAAACAGTCTTTGGCACAAAAAGCAACTCTAGTTTTTGCATATTTAAACATACTCAAATCATTTGCACCGTCACCCACTGCTATTGTATTCTCATAAGAAACACCGAGCAGTGCCTGCAGCCTTTGCAGCATATCACCTTTGCTGTCAGAAAACATCATCTCTCCGCCGACCTGACCTGTTAAAATACCGTCTTTGGTATGTAAAATATTTGAAAAATCCGCATCATAACCGAGAATATTTTTTGCATATCCTGTTGCGTTTTTAAAACCGCCTGAAAAACATACAACTTTAAACCCTTGCTTTTTAAATTCAGAAATTGTTTCTTTTGCCCCTGTCATATATGGCAGATTATGGCAGATTTCGTCTACTTTTGTTTCTTGCAATCCTTTGAGCAGAGAAACTCTGTATGTAAGACTGTCAAAAAAATCCAACTCACCCTCCATTGCACGTTTAGTTATTTGTGCAACTTTGTCCTGTAGATTTAGTTCTGATGCAATTATTTCAATGGTTTCGCCATCCATTAACGTTGAATCAAAGTCAAATACAACGAGTTTGTTCATTACTTTCTTCCTGTTGAGCCAAATCCGCCTTCGCCTCTTTTTGTGTCAGATAATTCTGTGACAACTTCTATATGAGCTTTTGTTACAGGAGCAATTATCATTTGAGCGATTCTGTCACCGTTGTTTATTGTGAATTCTTCTGTTGACAGATTTATTACAGGGACACATATCTCGCCTCTGTAGTCTTCATCGATTGTTCCTATACAGTTTACAAGTGTAATCCCGTGTTTTATTGACATACCTGAGCGGGGTCTTACCTGTGCTTCGTATCCTTGAGGGAGCTCCATTTTTAAGCCTGTCGGAATTAGTTTTCTTTCCAGTGATTTTAATGTTACAGGCTCACTTAAAAATGCACACAAATCCATTCCTGATGCACCTTCACTCTGGTAACAGGGAAGGCTTACAGAGTTATTGAGCTTTTTAAATTTTAAATTAATTTTATCCATATACCACCTTTTAAATTTTTGTTGATGCTATGTCATTTCTGGTTAGTGCTTTTTCATCATTTATGTAATCTTCGAAAATTTTGCAAGCGTCTGCTATACATTCAGGACAGGTTCTCAGTATTTTTCCTGTTTCAATTCCTTTCAATTCCGAACATGTGATTGAACCGTTTTTTTCTTTAAATTTCATAGCTGCTTCTTTTACAAGTTTTAGTGTGTGAGCCTTTGAAACCAGCCTTGCAGGATTTGTGTTATTGTTTTTTAATCCGAGAAGCATAAATAAACCGATAAGTGCTCCGCAGGTCAATCGCATACCTCCGATTCCGCCGCCAAAGCCTTCCGACATCATAAAAGCAGTGCCTTCATCTACATTAAACAAGTCACAATATGTGCATACAACAGACTGCGCACAGTTGTAACCCTGCTGCTTTTTTATTAAAGCTTTTTCTATTCTGGATTCCAATTTTTCTCCGATTTATAGTCTATTCTTTAAATATTTTAGCAAAAATTTAGTTAAAAATAATTTCTTAAAAAATTTTTACAAATACATTATTATCAATGATAATGCCAGATAGCTTAGTGAATTGTGACTTAAGTTCTATTTCAAAATACCGAAGAAAAATAATACGTACTAATTTAAATAGGAAAGGTGTGGTAAATAAATGAGTAGCTTCAACAGATTGGACCGTGGATATATGAAGATGTTCTTAGCAGTATTATCTATAAATTATCTAAAAGTATACCTGAATCCTTAAATCATACTCAAAAAACTGTGCTGGGAAAGATTTTGGAAAAGAGATATGACAATTTAGACAAAATAGCTAAAAATGAAAAAAAGAGGTGCAATATATATTGCACCTCTTTTAAATTAGTCTTCTATTGGCATTGTTATTATATATTTGTGTCCGTGTTTTTCTCTTGTTACTTTTTCCACATTTATTTCTTCAGGAAGCACAAAGCTCTGTGTAAATGTATAAATTTTATCCGAGTGTTTGCCTGATTTTTCGTTTCTTCCTTTAATGCTGATTTTATTTGATTGAATATCTATATTCAAATTATCAGGATTATTGTCAAATGGTCTGAGATTTATAATCATCTTGTATGCGTCGAGATTGTCATCTTTATATGTTTCAACAGGATTTTTTACTACCATCATTGCCTTGTCATGCATAGGAAAAGCACCCATATCACGTTCAAACATTCTATCCTGCTCCTGCAGGATTCTGTCTATGTTCTCAACGGGCATTGCCGGCATATAGTAGGCATGGCGCATTTGATCCAGCACATAATAAACTGCAAGATAACAAGCAAGAAAAAGTACAACTAAAAGCAGTGCAAATTTTATCCAGCCGCCTGTATGTTTGTGCGGGATTATATTATATTCATCAATTTTTTGTTCTTCAAATTCTTTGTTTTCATCCATAATAAAGCTCCCTTCTTTCTATTGTCAGTATTGTATAAAAGCAGGAAATCTTTTTTATCCGTCATTTATGCATTTGTTTCAGGCAATATTTTTTTTAGCTCTGTTATTATTCTTTTTAATACAGTTATTTTTTCTTTATTTTCTGTTTTGAACAAATCATTTATATTCTCTTCAAAGTTCTCCGGCAGGATTTTACAGTGTGTTTTTGCATATTTTATCATCCTTTTTTCACCAGGATGATACACTTCATTTAATGCAAATATAATATCAAAATAACTTGCAAGAAACGCTGCTATTCTGTGATTTATACTCACAGTGTCATTCCTTTTTACGGCAAATTCTATTTGTGCAAGATACGAAGCATTCTTTTTGTCGCACAAAAGCATAAGATTTCTTTTTATTATATTCTCCTTAAGCTCCTGTGGATAACATCCGCTTATCATATTTTGAAGATTCAAAAACCAGTTGTCTCTGTCATAGAGTATGAGGGATGTTTTTACATTATGTAAAAAGCAGGTAGAGTAACCGTTTGATGCTATATATTTATTGTAAATATTATCAATCGTTTGCGTTATCCAGTTTTTACACCGAAACATAAAATCAAGTCCTGTTTTGCCGTCTTTTAGTATCCATTCATCACCTGTTTCAAAGTATCTGTTATCTATTTCATAGTCATCTGAGTATTTTTTTGCAAGCTCTGTTCGAAACTCAACCGGAATTTCTTTGTCCGAATAAATGTACAAATCGTAATCAGAAAGTTCGTCACTTTGCTGTGAAGTTCTGGAACCTGCCAGTACGACTGCATATACACAATCAAGTGCAGAATATGCATTTGCTATTTCTTTTAATATCTTTTCGGTCATAGTTTTTCCTTGGTTAATTTATTTAACAATGTATGTTTGAAATTTTCTTCCTCTACATTTATATGCTATAAAGTACATGTATGAAAAAGTTCTTATCTATATTTATTATATTAATAAGTTTCATAAATTGTGCAACAGCCGAGGAAATAGGGCTGAAAAATGCGCAGGAGCAAAAGGTAAAATATACCCCGAAAGTAGAAAAAGAAACAAAAGAGCTTACTATAGATGAAGAAACAGCTCTTAAAGGAATAGTAAACTTACAGCAGCAAAAGGATCTGGAAGATATTGATATGCTGTGGAAAGCAGCAGTAGAAAATAATGATATTATAAAATTTGCTATGCGAAAACTCTCTATTCCTCCGAATCAGCAGAGATATCATTCATCGATTCTCGCAAAATCTGTATCGGCTCTTGTGAACGGAGCATCATTTGTTCCTGCTTTTTTCGGAGCAAATTATATGGTTCAGTCAGCTTCTTATGCTACAGGCAGGCTGGCTAATAACTATATTTCAAAAATTAACAACCCTAAAGAAGTTCCCCTTACAGATACAGAGTTGATTGAACTTGCCGGTATGATTGAATCATTGCAGGATCAGATTATAAATTCTTATTACAATTACAAAATGGCATTAGGTCAGGTAAAAGATACCCGGCAGAGACTTGTTTTATATAACAAAAATTACTCACAGGCACTTCGCGGCAGTAATGAAATGGAAATTATAGTATCCGGAAATATGTACGATGATTTGCTGTTTGAAGAATATCAGCAGATGAGAGAGGCACGCAAATACCAGATGGATTTGGAACGTATTGCAGGGAAAAAGACCGTACAGAATCTGAATCTTTATCAGTATGCGTTTAAAAATGAACTCTTTTCACAAAAGCTTATGAACTCAAACACACCGGATTCTTCTGTTCAGGGAGGCAAAGATGCTAAAAAATAAACTTTCTTTGCTTTTTATTGTTCTATTTGCTTCAGTATTACCTGTTTTTGCTATCAATCTTGAGGATATTTCAGAGCCGCTTCCGCCGGCACGCCGCCTCGGTATAGGCAGCAGTCCGGAAAATCCTTATAAAGTTTCTGAGACAAGTAAAAAAGTTCAATCAAAAGAGGCTAACCTTGATAAAGAAGGTGAAGCTGTAAAAAACATTACATATGCTGATTTAAGTCTTAAAAAAATTGCGGAAGAAATAAGTGCGGATTCCGAACTGGATGAGCAGGATGTACTTGCGGATTTTCAGCTTTTATGGGTAGGGGCTGCGCAAAACAGTGAAACAGTAAAGTTTATCGTATACAAACTCTCTAATCCCGATGAAGACAAACCTAATGAAAGTGTTGTAAAAAAGATTATTCAGCCTATTTCTACGGTAGGAAGCTTAGCCGGTATAGGTATGGGAAACCCTATTGCCGCTATTTCTTCTATTATGGGCAGCAGTGTTTTAGGTTCCATGTCTGTTGATGATAAAGACCTGAACTATAGATTTTCTAAAGTAAACGATGCTGACATGATTGTCTTAATCAGAAAAATAGAAGAATTGCAGAGAAAAATTGTTAACTACTATTTTGATTATATGACAGCAAGGGCCTTGCTTATACGCTCTGACGATATTGTTTCAAAAAGACGTAATGCTTTTATGAACGCTCAAAAAATGACGGATGAACAGGTGATTATGCTGGATGCATATTATAGAGAAGCCTTAAATAAGCAAAGCAAGCTGCGTTCTGATTTCCTTGCAAAACGTTCGGCGCTTGAACAGATAGTCGGTATGGAAACACTTGCCCAGTTTGAAGATATTATTACGCAGCGTGAAGCAAAAGAGAAAAAATAACTAACTTTTGTATAGTTATTTCACAGGTGTATATGTCATTTTGTATGTTTTTATAAATTATCGGTTTGTTTTGTATTGCTGTCAGAACTGAGCATATATAAGTCCTGCCCGCCTACTGCTTTATACAAGCCGATAGTTGATATCAGATAATTTACTTTATTTGCAGTTTCTTCGCTTTTTGTCATCAAATCCTGCTGTTTGCTGTATAAAACTTCGAGATTAGACGCTGCGCCGATTTCATTTTTGTGTGTCATTAATTGATACTTTTGATTTTCAATTTTGGCTCTTTGTGCGCTCTGGTTGTAGTTTCTAAGATTCGTTTTTACCTGTGCCGTGCTGTCATTAATCTCTTTTATGCTGACAAGAATGGTCTTGTGATAATTTTCCATTGCCTCATCAGCCTGATTCTTTCTTAATTTAAGAACAGCCATTTTTCTCCCGCCGGAAAACAAATCGAATGACGGCATTATACCTGCATTTGCCAGCTGCGCCGGTCTGTTAAACATTGAATCCCAGTGATATGCATTTAAACCTATCTGTCCGTAGATTAAGAATTTGGGTAAAAAATCACGTTTTGCTACTTTTACATCATAACCGATACGTTTAATTGTATCTTCTGCCTGAATATAATCCGGTCTTTTGTCAATTGCAGTAGAATCAATAGATTCCGGAATATTAGAGAGTATCTCGAGGCTGTCGCAGTCAGTACGTGCAATTTTTTTGTTACTGTCAGAAAGATATACTCTAAGCTGGTTTTCAAGAACTTCCTGTGTATGCAGCAGGTTATTAAGAACTTCTTTTTGAGAAGTTAAGAACTTTTGTTCATTCAAAACTTCATTTATAGTGCACAACCCGTTTTCATATTTCTTTTGAGTTTTTTGAGCAATTGTTTCTTGCAATTCCACTATTTCTTTTTGATTTTCAATGAGCTTGTCTGTTTTTATTAAATTAAAATAATCAGAAGCAAAAGCGGAAGTAAGTGCAATATATCCGGCTCTTTCCTGCTGCTTGATTATATCGAGCTGCTTTTCTATACTTTTTGTTTTTAATCTGTTTTGTCCCCAGATATCTATTTCATAGCTGGCAGTCAGCGGCATAAGATAGTTCCACTGCGCATAATCAGGAATCATCATGTCTCCGAAAAATTGTTCGCTGCCTTTCATTACACGACCGAGTTTTCCGTCAAATGTTACCTGCGGCAGTTCATTGGCTAGAGACATTTTTACGACATTTTCGCCTTCTTTTACCTTAATGGCTGCTATTTTTAAATCGTGGTTCTTTTCATACAGCTCCTGCATATAGTCTGTCAGTATCGGGTCATTATATTTTTCCCACCACGTAATATTCAGATATTGCGTTTTGTCAACTCCCTGATTTTTCTTAGCTTTTTTTGCTATGGCTTCGTCTGCACAAAAAACAGGCACGACAAATAAAAGTGTTATTAATGCGGCTAGTATTTTTTTCATAAATTTTTACTTCCCTAATTTTTTCTTTTTGTGTTATTATGATAACACAAAAAATTTTAATATAAAAAATTACACTATGCAAGAAACACAAACAAACAATCTGCTTAACAAAAAAGTAGGAGCAATGCTGGTGGCTACGGGTATCTTATCCAGAGTCATGGCACTGCAGGAATATGCCGTAAAAAAATATGAAATTACGCCGGAGCAGTATCTTGTACTATCCATTATTATGGATGCCGGTACTGAGCTATATCAGCGCCAGATTTCGGAAATTACATACAAAGACCGGCCTAATGTCAGCAGAATAATTAATATTTTGGAAAATCAGGGACTTGTAAAAAGAATAGAAGATGTAAATAAAAGAAAGATTTTTAAAATTGCAATTACACAAAAAGGAATAGAGCTGCGAAAAAAAATTCAACCCACTATGTATGAGCTGAGAGCTGTTACTACAGAGGGAATCAGCAATGAAGATCTGGAAAAAACTTTGAAAATTCTGGAGAAAATGCAGCTCAATATGGTAGATAAAGTAAAACTACAAATATGATTTGAGAAGGAATACACTATGAGCAACGAAGAACAAAACCAAATGAACAACATAAATGGAAATAACATTAATAACACAGAAGAAAATACCGCTGAAATTGATGAAGATACCGACGACGGTGAGGATCACAGACCCAGTTACAAAAAGAAAAGGGTAATAGTGCCTGCTATTACTGCTGTTATTTTCTTTCTTGCCGGTATTTATTTTATGATTCACTCTATTTATTATCAATCAACTGATGATGCATTTGTTGAGGGGCATATAGTTTCTATAGCGCCCCGTGTCTCCGGCCCTGTTGAGCAGATGCTGATTGATGACAATATGCCTGTAAAAAAAGGACAGCTCCTTATTGTTATTGATCCGAATGATTACGAGGTTAAACTAGCCCAGACAAAAGCTAAACTTGCCGAGGCAAAGGCAACATTAAATATTTCTGAAAAAGATATAACAAGGTCTAAATCGGAATTGCAAGAATCCGCTCATGACGTTGCTTCAACAAGTTCAAAACTGGATTTTGCAAAGAAAGATTACAAAAGATACTCAGAAATGTATAAAGAAGGTATCTCTTCAAAACAGGACTACGATTCCAGCAAAACAGGCTTAACCGTTGCAAAGTCAAATTACCGTTCCGCAATGGAAAAGGAAAAAGCCTCAAATGCAATGCTCGAAAGTGCAAAAGCAAAAAAAGAGGCATCCATAGCTGATATAGAAAGACTGGAAGCCGAAGTAAAAGAGTGTGAACTCAATCTTTCTTATACAAAAATATATGCCCCGCAGGACGGATTAATCACGAATAGAAATGTTGAAAAAGGCAACTACGTACAGGTTGCGCAGCCTATGTTTGCAATAGTTCCGGAAAAAGTCTGGGTAGTTGCAAACTTTAAAGAAACACAGCTTACAAACATGAAAAAAGGCCAGCCGGTACAAATAAAGATAGATACTTATCCCGGCAAAAAATTTAAAGGGCATGTTGACAGTATTCAGCGTGCTACAGGGGCAAAAGCAAGCCTGTTTCCTCCGGAAAATGCCGTAGGAAGTTATGTAAAAATCGTACAGAGAGTACCTGTCAAAATTGTATTTGATGAAGATATTTCAAAATACAATATAGTACCCGGGATGTCAGTAGTTCCGGAAGTCAAAGTCAAATAAGGTATTAAAAAAATAAATGAGTTCAGCCGAAACACCAACAGTAACAGGAAATCCATTGCCGAAAGTGGATGCCGGACAAACACCAATATGGCTAATAGCAATAAGCATTTTATTGCCGACCTCGTTTGCTATGCTTGCAACATCAGCTACAAACGTAGCTATCCCTTATATTGCAGGATACTTCGGGTCTACCGTAGATGAAGCCAACTGGGTAATTACCATATATATGATTGCAAATGCAATTCTTATCCCTTTAACAGGATGGCTTGAAAACTATATGGGGCGGGTACTTTTCTTAAAAGTTTTTATTACTATTTTTACAATAGGTTCCCTTATTTGTGCTATGGCAAGCAGTTTGAATATGCTTGTTGTAGGAAGATTGATACAGGGTATAGGCGGCGGACCTATGATGCCTATATCTCAGGCAATTCTAATAGCCAGTTTCCCTTATAACAAAAGGGGACAGGCAATGGCATTGTTCGGGCTTGCAGTTATGGTGTTTTCTATTATGGGGCCTACATTCGGCGGGTTTATCGTGGACAATTCCGCGTGGCAGTGGATTTATCTTGCTAATATACCTGTCGGGATTTTTTCTGTTGTGCTTGTACATTGCAATATTGCAGAGCTCAAAAACAGAGTTAAGCCTGATAAGGTTGATTATGTCGGATTTATAGCTCTTGTTTTATGGCTTATGTCAATGCAGATTGTTCTTGATAAAGGACAGCAGTACAACTGGTTTGATTGTACGTGGATTGCGTGGCTTGCCGGTATATCTTTGTTCTCTTTTATATTCTTTATTGTATGGGAATTGGAATACCACAGCCCGATTGTTAACCTGAGAATTTTTAAAGATAAAAACTTCTTTATAGGAACAATACTAGGTTCTTCTGTAAATATGATTATTTATGTAACGATTGTACTTTTACCGAGTTTTTTACAGAGTCTTATGGGCTACAATGCCATGCTAAGCGGCCTGGCGCTGGCACCCCGTGTATTTTCCTGTATAATAATGCTTTTGATTATTGGCCCTATGGTAGAATTTCTGGATAACAGGATACTTATTGCTACAGGATTTTTCTTTTTAGGGCTTTCTACAATCATTTATGCAAATTTGAATCTGGGAATATCTTTTCAATTTGTAGTTGTGCCGAATGTACTTATGGGAGTTGGGGTAATTCTTGTCTTTATCCCTGTATCAGGGTTGGTTCTCGGTACTTTGCCAAAATCAGAATTGTCTAACGGAGCCGGTCTGCACAGTCTTTGCAAGTGTGTAATGACGGCTTTTGTTGTGTCGATGTCATCAACTCTCGTTGCAAGGCTGTCTCAGGTTCACCAGACATATCTTGTAGAAAACCTGTCTAATTTTAATCTGATTTTTCAAAACAGATTGCACTCAATGGCAGGACATTTTATGTCGTTTGCGAGCAATTACGCAACTCATAAAGCAGGCGGATTGTTGTATAAGCAGCTGCTTGTTCAGTCAAAATTGATGGCTTATGTAGATGTGTTTGAGATGTTTGCTTTGGTTGCATTCATTCTTATACCGTTTGGATTCTTATTAAAGGTGCCCAAAAGAGACAGTAAAATGTAAATTTGCCTATTAGTCACGGATACTAAACTCACACCCGCAGTACTGCTGACGGTAGAAGTTATTTTTCTTGGCAATTTCCATTGTCTTTAAAAAGCCGTTCTGCTTTTTAAAATCCTTAGAAAGAAACTTCAATCCAAAAATTTTTGCAGCATTTTCTCCTGATATAAATACATTTTTAGAAACTTTATGAGGGCTTACTGTTAACGTTGTTGTAAAAATATCTATCCCTAGTTCTTTTGCTTTTTGTGCTGTTTTATTCAGTCTGTACTCAAAACATTTGCTGCATCTAATACCTTTTTCAGGTTCTTGCTCCAGTCCTTTTATGTATGCATACCATTTTTCAGGTTCATAGTCATCAATTATGTATCTGATGCTCTCCTGTTCACAGTATTTTATAAGTTCATCCCGACGTCTTAAGTATTCTTCTTCAGGATAAATATTGGGGTTACAAAAGAAAACTACCGGAGTGTAGTTTTCTTTTAAAAGTTCTGCCGGATATGCCATACATACCGCACAACAGGCATGCAGAAGTATTTCGGGTTTATCGTTCAATTGCGCCCGCCTTTATAAGTTTTGCTTTCAATTCTTCATAAGGCATTATTCCTACATGTGTCTCTATATTGATTCTTATCGCAGGAACTCCGTCTATACCTATGTGATTAGCTTCATCAATTTCTTTTTGAAGTTCTTTTTGCGTTTTTTCAGAGTGGGCATCCTGTTTGAGTTTTTCTATATTCAGTCCTCTTATTGATTTTGCATTATTAAGGATTGATTCTTCTCCTTGAAATTCTTTGTCAAAAAGCAGAGAATTCATATCCCAGTACTTGCCCTGATAACCTGCAGCAATAGCATATTTTGCCATCATACACGAACCCGGATGCATTTGCCCCGGTAATGCAGAATTACACTCCTTATCCAGCGGAAGATTGTGATGAACGACTTTTATATTTTTCAGTTCATTTACCGCTCTTAGCATCATTGTATTTAGCACAAAACAGAACGGACATTGATAATCTGTATATTCATGAACAACCAGTTTTGCATTATGTTCGCCCAAAACATTACCCGTTGTCTTGTATCTCTCATCAGGTTTTGAAAAATACTCGAGTTCTTTTTGCATTTTTACCTGAGGCGCAAGTATATCGGATATCTCCGTATAAACAAGAACACCTGCCGCAGCAATTGCAAGTATGACAAAAGTTATTGCGTATTTTTTTATTTTTAATGCTGTAATAAAATCTTTAAAACTTGTTGCAAAAACCTGAAAGATATTTTCATCTTTCGGTTTTCCTGCAATACCTATTAAAAGATTCAAAATATACGTGAAAAAGCAAAGTATACATATTTTTTTGATTTCAAATATCGAAATTCCCGCTAATGTCATTGAAATCAGAAAAGCGATAACACCAAGAGCGCAAATGTAAGATTCAGGCTTTTGGAAAACTTCTAAAAAACCGAATATTCTAAAACCTTTTATTTCTATTTTTTGAAGTTTATCTGCAAATGTAAACACAAGAAATATAAAATACAAAAACACGCCCCACAACGCCAGAGGTATGCCGAAAAACTGTGAATGTGTTGTTTTGGCCACACCGTCACAGTCTATTAAATCATTGATTGAACAAAAACTGGACAGTGCATAGGGATTGAAATTTGCATCCCAGTATATAAAAGACAGCTTTATTGATGTAATAAGTCCTATTAATGCAAGAACCGTAAGCGTTATTCTTTTTGCTGTATTCATTTTATACCTCTTTATTCTCAATTTTCATAATCAGAGCAGATGCCATTGCAATCATTGTCCAGAACAAGAATTGCACCTGCGGCCTGAAATATATTGTATCAAATAATCCGTGAGTCATCACACCTATAATGATTAATATTGCTGAACAAACTACGGCCTTATCGGCTAGGCTGTTAGTATCACAAGAAACTTTTATATATTTTATTGCATCAAATAAAAACAACCCGAGAAAAGCTGCAAATGCAAGAAGTCCGAATATTCCGCTTTCTACAGCAATCTCTAAAGGAACGGAATATGTGCTCAGTGCATCAAATCCGGTTATCATATACAGTCCGTATATTTCTCTAAAAGTCTGATTACCTGCACCTATACCCAAAAACCAGTTGTCACAAAACATGTGCCACGAAGAATGATAAACATTCATTCTAAATGATGTAGAAGAATCTCCTCTAAGCAGGAATATGGAAAGTATTCTCTTTGTAATCTTGGGTACAGCAATCAAGATTAATGCAAAAAGACTTATTATCGTGACAATAATTTTATGCCAGAGTGATTTTATTTTTTGTGCAAAAGAAAAATTCGTGTTTAGAATAACAGTAACCAGTAACATTGCAGCTGCAATTATTGCTCCGAGTCCTAAATATGCACCTCTTGAGCCGGTAAAAAATATTGCTAATGAACAAATAAGAAACACCGCAATACCGAGAATAAACCTTTTTCTTTCTTTTTTGGCAAAAGATACGGCCAAAAAGCCTATTACATAGCTGATGCCTGCGACAAGATATCCGCCAAGAAGATTGGGATTTAGCGGTTTTAGTGTTCCGTAGGCTCTTGCTATTGCATCTTCAGGATTTATATAATTTGTATCCTGCCATGTAGAGATTTGTTCCACCCCGGAAAAATTCTGGTATATTGCAATTATTCCTTCAATACAGCACAACCCTGAAACAAGTATAAAAAACCAGCGGATTTTATTTTTGTTTGTTTGAAAGTAATTTGCAGCACAAAAATAGTACAGGATATAAATTACTGTCTTTAAAAAGCCATGGATACTCTGTCTTAATAGTTCAGAATTAATGGTACTGATAAAGCAAATAACAAAATAAACTATAATTGCTGCGTCAAATTTTGTGAGAACAATTTTTGATGTTTTTTTTGTACAAAGTTTGACAAATGTAAGACAAATCACAGCAAAAGCAATTATTCCAAGCTTTTCACTTTCCATAAATGATGAAGCAAAGAGAGTTAATGACATAAAAAACAAAATAATTTCATCAATTTTAGAAAGTATAAAACTGTTTTTTGTAATAACTTCCAGTTTGTTTTGCAAAAGAGCAAAACACTGATTCTTTAATTCCAGTATTTTTGATTCAATCATAATTATTTAGCAATTTTTTCTTTATTTGTATCTTTTTCGGATTGTTGAGTTTTATCCTGAGTATTGTTTTTTTCTATAGCTTTTATTTCATTGCTTTCAGCAGCTTTTAGCTGTCTTAGCTGTTCGTTGATAATAAAAACATCTTTATCCGTAAGTTCCTGAACATTGGATATTGTCCCGCCTGTGCGATAGTTATACCCCTCAAGAACAATAGGTGTA
This sequence comes from uncultured bacterium, assembly GCA_949296245.1. GTDB lineage: Bacteria > Cyanobacteriota > Vampirovibrionia > Gastranaerophilales > Gastranaerophilaceae > Limenecus. Next base: position 10,537 of record CASFNW010000017.1, on the reverse strand, counting down.
CCTATTTTTATTTTATTTCCGCCTGCTACTGCCCCGTCAGCAGTGATTTTTGCTTCGTCCATAAGTGTTATAACAAAATCATACTGGTACGGCTGTGAAAAGTCGTCAACAACTATAAACGGCTGCTGCGGATTATTTACAGGGAGAACAATCTTTCTTGGCTGGTAAGCAACATCTACTATTTTTAGTTTTGTATAAGGTACATTTCTGATTGTAATAAAGGTTTCGTCGCCTGCTTTAAACGGTATTTGCGTATCTGTTATTGATACACCTTTTAACATAACCTGAAATGCAATTTTTTTAGTTGCTTCAACAGGTGTAGACGAGAATTTATTTTTGCCTGCGTATACAAGGATACCAATAGCAATCACCGCAATAACTGCGGCTATGATTATGTAATCAAATGGTTTAAGCTGTTTCATCTTTAACTCCCCCGGTATTTAATACTAACGATTTATACTTTAATAGTGTAATTCTGCATGTTCATTTTATTAAGACTTTGTTTTATTTCATCAATAGTTGTAGTTGCACATCCGAATGACCGAATAACTATACTTGCGGCAATGTTACCTATAATGGCAGCATATTTGGGCGGTGCACCGGCTGCCAGTGCAAGTGTAAATGATGCAACAACCGTATCGCCTGCACCTGTTACATCAAAAACATCCGTTTTATTAAAAACAGGTACATCTGTATGTTCTTTTTTACCATGTTCAAAAACTGCCATACCATCACCGCCTCTTGTTAATAGAAGCACTTTTGCTTTCGTGATATCCAGTATATCTGCGCCTGCATTATTGAGTGTTTTTTCGTCTCTTATGAAATAACCGACAGCCTTTTCACTGTCCGGCTGGTTGGGTGTAAGTGCATAGACACCTTTGTATCTTTGCATATCTTTTTGGACATCGGCAACAATTATTTTATTATGTTTATTGGCACAATTTATAGCAACCTCAATAATTCTGTCAGTTAGAAGTCCGATATTGTAATCGGAAAGTATAACCGCATCGTGCAGCGCTACAGCTTTTTCAATATTTTCTATTATTTTGTCTTCAATTTCTTTTTTTATCGGCTTAGCATCAACTCTGTCAATTCTGACAATCTGCTGTGATACAGAATGGAAGCTTGCACCTGAGATTCTTGATTTTACTGTAGTAGTACGGGATTCATCCTGCACCATAAAATCTGTGTTGATTCCGGCTTTTTTAAATGCTTCCAAGAGCATAGGCCCGTAGTAATCATTGCCGTATAAGCCGATTGCCGAAACTTTGCCTCCGTTAATTGTTGCAAGGTTATGAGCGGCATTTGCAGCCTGTCCAAGAATAATATTTGTATTTGCATGCCGGAGAATAAGTACCGGTGCTTCTCTTGAAATTCGCTCTGTGTCTCCGTATATCATTTCATCAATGCCCATATCTCCTATTATGAGAACTTTGGGTATATTTAATTTGTCTATGTATTTATTAAGTTCTTCTCTATTAAAATCAAAATTTTGTAATTCGGGCATTTTTTTCTCCGTATTTTGAAAAATATTCAAATATCCTTTAACTGCGGGTCATATTTTTAAAAATAGTGTAGTATAATATTTTTAGTTTAGCATAAAAATATGTATAAACAGTACAAAAACAACATACAATAAAATGAGGTAAAATGACAGGTACTCCGGGCGACAACAATGATGATTTTCATAATCTTGACTTTGATGAAAAGTTAGAGATTGAGAAACTTCAGGCAACTATCAGAAGCATGAGTAATTTTTCTGATGATTCGGAAGGCTTTTTATCACAGAGTCCAAAAGCTCTGATGGAAGGCGGAATAAACTTGCAGCCGGATTCAGGTGCGGAGTTTGATCCTTATGCTGAAATAGAAAAACCTGTTGTAAGAAATACCGGGCCGAGAGCAAAGAAGTTTGTCGTAATGGTAAACGCAGAAAATGTAGAATTTTTTGATAAGATACCTATGGAAGAAAGAACACATTTGTTTAACAATCTTCTTTCCAATTATAAAAAAAGTCTTGAACATGCAAAACAAAAGAAGCATTTGATTAAATTTTCTAAACACATGTTTGTTGGAATAATGACTGTTTTAATTTCTTTACCTATAATGTTTGTTGTTGTTAATAAATCTATTGAATTGACCGTTCAAAATTATAAAGACGTTCAAAATAGTTTTGAAAAACTTTATGAGAGCAGAAATCAAGGCCGATTCAACAATATACACAGAACTATTTATTAGAGATTTTAAAGGTTTTTGATGATTAAGGACAGCGTATTAGAAAAGATAAAATTTGAAAACAAATTATATTTTGTAGGTTTGTCTCTCGGATCATGCTCTACTAACGAAACAGGTGCAGCTGTAATTGACAGAGATTTAAAAATACTAACATTGGATAAATTATTTTCCATGGAGGATGTAAGATTCTTTTTTAAGAGAATGGTTGGGAAACAAAATTCCATTATAAATATAGCATTGCCGGAAAATCCTCAAATGCTGAATGCAAAATGGAAATTGCTTTCAAGAGAATATCAGCTTATACAAAGCTGTGAGTTGATAAATCATGACAGTGACTGGATACAGAGATATTCCCACAGGGGATGTGACTTTTTTAATGAGTTAAAAGAGCAGGGAATTGATATTTTTCGTTATGACATACACGAATTAAAATCCTCTTTCGGCCTATCAGGTATATATAAAGACCGGTCTCCGGTCGATTGTAAGGCATTACAAAGTGCATTAAAATACCGATTCGGATTTAAGGAACTGCCTTCTAACATGCTTCCTGTTTCACAACTGGAAGCTATTTTGGGGGCGTATCTCGGTATAATCATGGCATCGGATAAAACAGGATATAATGCAAAAATAAAGGCAAATTATAATGATATAAATGTTATAGGATTAGAAATTTAAAAAAGTATTTGAAATTTATTTTGTCTGTGTTAATATAATTCTTGTCGTTAGAGATGACATTTCAATAAGTAAAGCCGAATCTAAATAAGCAAATGCTTTACAACTTGAAAAATTAAGCACCGCTGCAGGTGCGGATATAACAAAGAACTCGTGGGGGTTTAGCTCAGCTGGTAGAGCACCTGCTTTGCACGCAGGGGGTCAGGAGTTCGAATCTCCTAACCTCCACCAATATATACAATTAGAACTATTGAAATCAGAGCCTTTTGGCTCTTTTTTAATGCTTTCAATACACTTATCTTTTGAAGAAATTATTGCAGACTGGAATTCGGATAATTCGTTTTTAAAAATCTCTTTTTTAGCAAGTTTTATGAGCTGTTCAATGGTTGCAAACGGCTCTTTAAAAGCCATTTTAACCTTTTTATTGTTTACTGTTACTCTTAAATATGTAGCTCTTACTATTTGAGCAACTTGTTCTTCTGATAGTTCGCTTGCTGGCAAGCTTGCTTTGCTGCATAAATCAAGGATTTTTAGACCTGTATCAAGAAAATTTGTATTAGCTGTTGTGTGTTTTTGGAGTTCAGCGTTTAATCTGCTTAATCTTACCTCATATTCATTTTTAAGATTCATCCACATGCTATAATCAAGCACATTATTAACCTGATCAAGATACATTTTTTTCAAAATTTCTTTGCATTGTTCTGTTTCTGTATTAATTCTTTCAATTTCTCTTTTATGATACTCCTGCTCGTCTCCAAGACATTCTATGAGAGAATATTTTACCAGTTCATACATATCTTTGTTCAACGCAATACGCTTTAAATGCATACGAAAAGAACGTGTGAGTTCATTTTCTTTAATATAGCAGGTATTAGGACAGCTTCTGTCAAAATGAGAACAGCGATAGTAAATATTACGTTTTTTCTGCCTTTCACCACAGAAAGAATATCCGCATACTCCGCATTTAATAATTCCGGGATAAAGAAAATCAAAGTTTTTGCGAACTTTTGATTTATCTGTCTTTAAGAAAGCTAATTGTGCTTTGTCGAATGTGTCACGAGATACAATAGAGGGATGTTTACCTTGATAAATTATGCCGTTACAGTTCATTTGTCCGACATAAATAACATTTTTGAGCATTGTTTCAAGAACACATTGAGTGATTTTAGGTCTTTCACTTTTGTAGTAATACCCCTCTATAAAAAGTTGCTCAGCAAGCTTTCTAAGTGAATAATGACCTGTTGCAAATAGTTCAAAAGCTCTCCTAACGAACAAAATACGGGATTTGTCTATAATTAAACTCTTTTTGGTTCCTCTTAAATACCCATAAGGTGGCTGGAATGGCCAGTATCCCTGTTCAAGCCCCTCATGCAATCCTTTTGAAATTTCTTCTGACAGGTTGTCAATATAGTTTTTAGCCATTAATACCTTAATCCCGTGTATGAATTTGTCATGAGATTTAGAATTTTTGCTGATAATACTTCCCTCTTTGACTAAATGTATCTCTAAGTCGTAATCTTCAAGGGTGACATAGTCTTTAAAGTTACGATAAAGCCTGTCAGTCTTTTCTACGAGTACTGTTTTTATGCCGGTATTAGTTTTTAGGTAGTCAAGCATAGCATTGTAGTTTGTTCTGCCAGCTCTTTTTGCTGTTTCTGCGTCTGAAAATTCTTTGACAATTTGAAATCCATTTTTTAGGGCATATTCTTTGAGTAATTTTAACTGTGCAGGAATAGAAAAACCTTCACGTTCTTGTTCTCTACTGGATACTCGTGCGTAAATAACAACTTGTTTATGTTCCATATCTGAATTTCCTTACATTTTTCTGAACTTTAACATTTTAATTTTTACTTATTTCTGTAAAATGTAAAGTGAGCATTACATACGAATCTCCTGCTGTATATAAAAGAAAACCCGCACTAAGTACGGGTTGAAATTCAGAATTTATAAAAATTATTTTTCAAAGAAAATTTAAAATAAAGTTTAACGTTTACGAATCTTTCTAAAGGCTGATTTAAATGTTAACTTTACTCTTTTATCCTGTAGCTCAAGTTTATTTTTTACTAATTCAATAACTTTTCTTTGATTTTTAGTATCAAGCTGAATATAAACGTCGTAAAGTCGTTTTTGCATAATATCATTGTATTTTTCTGTAATTTCTTGTATACGTTTTTCACAGTTATTGATTCGTTCAGGCAAGTTTCCATAGGCTTTTTCAATACTTTCTAGTTCATCAAGAATAAAGTCATCGTCATTAATTCCTGTATTTTCAACAAAGTCGTTTAGACGTAGTTTTTTATGATATTTTCTGCTCACATGTCGTTTTAACGTTGAACATTCTTGTTTTAATGGTTTTAATCCATCTTTTAAAACATCTCTTACTATATCTTCCGGTATTAAATTGAGGCGAATTTCTTTAAAATACTCTAAAATAGATTCAGTAACGACATTTTCATTAATACTATGATATTTTTTGTTGTTATCATAAGCTTTGTAATAGATGTAACGACCTTTTTTAATATCACCGGTCATAAATTTACCTGTTTTTTGAAAAGTTAAAAGTTGTGAATATAAAAATTCGTGCTTTTTAATTTTTTCATAACAAGAATTGTTGAGTATTTCTTTAACCTGAGCAAACAATTCACTATTGATAATTGACTTGTGAATGCCTTTTATTTTACCATCACACCCCGGAAATTCGTAATATCCCGTATAAAATGTGTTTTTAAGCATATTTGCAAGTGAGGCTCTCGGTATTTTTCTATTTGGCTGTTTTGAGTAATAAAAGCCTTGTTCATATAATTCTTCACGTAGCGAGTTTATTGAATATTGGCCTGTTACGTACAATTCATAAGCTTTTTTTACAAAATTAGCATCTTTAGGTACAATTACAACCTTTCCATTGTAAATTTTATATCCATGTGGAACTAAACAAGGTCTTTTGCCTGTTTTGGCTCTAGCTATTAAACCCATTTGCCGAATTTCTTTCATATGCTCAACTTCAAATTCAGCATTTGCTACCAATATATTGAAAAGGTATTTTTCATAGCTTTTAAATGGTTTTTGAATAGTAAGGTTTTCTTTAACAAAAACTATTTTTGTGTCATATTTATCTACCAATTCCCTAATAAAATAAAAGTCCGGTTGGTTTCTTGTTAAACGGTTTAAAGTATAAACCATAATAACATCAACTCTATCTTTTGTTTTTTGACGTTCTAAAATCTTCTTAAAAATAGGTCTGTTAGTGCCATACAACGCACTTTTATTTTCATAATAGATGTTCCTGACTGTAATTCCGTGTTTTTTGCAATATTTACGGCATTCCTTTTCTTGTGTGTCTCTAGACATACCGTCTTCTTGCGATTTACTTGACAGCCTTATATATATATCTGTTTTAATCTTCTGCATTGTCGTACTCCTCTCTTTCTGATTTTGATAGTGATACATGATTATCAATGTCTAACAGAGTTTCATTATCTGAAATATCTATTTTTATAGCTTTTCCGATAGGTTTCATGTCAGTTGCTTTTAAGCTGATTACTCTTTTATCATTTTTAAGTTTTAATCTTACCTGAGCCGGATTGAGTTTTTTATTATCATAAACGCTGTTATATATGCAACAGTATTTTGTCAGGTTTATTCGCAGGTATTTCCTTTTTGTTATTACTAAATCCCTACCATAAATTAATTCTTTTTTGTTAAAAAGCTTGTAGACATCTGATAAAAATACATCACAGTAGGAAAGTTCTGTTTTTAAATACTGTTCAAAATAATCAAGATAATTTTTTGCTAAATTTTCTGTATTAACAACTTCTTTGCCTAAAATGTCATTTATTACTGCCCAAATCGCCATACCAATAGCTATGTTGTTGCAAATTCTGGCAGAACTATAATGTTTTTGTGCAATTTTATATTGTTTTTCATAGATATCAAAGATTCTTGATCTATAAAACAAAATATCTGGAAGAAAACTTGAGAGCTTTTTCAATTCATCTGTTGAATGATACTTAAAGTTTGTGAAATTGAATTGCCCATATTTTAAGTTTACTGGAATACATCTTGAAAAATTTGCCAAAGTCATTTCTTCAAAGAAATGATTTGTTGCAACACAAAAAGAAGTATTTATCTCAGAGATAATTTCTTTTCCGTCCTTTGATGATTTCTTACGTGGGGTGGCTGAAAAACTGTCTTTACCCAAATCTTCGATATAACGGATTTTTAAACGGTCTATTTCTTCGAAAAAAACAAGAAAATTGTTTTGCTTTTCCAGCTGAGACCTTAAACTTACACCTGTTGATGTTCCACTGGTTAGGGTCGTCATATTAGATATGCCGTAAAAAGCTGCCAAAATGTGTAAGATTGTTGATTTTCCGGAATTTGAATCTCCCCAAAAAATGATATAAGGAAATCCTTGTCCTTTTGAAATAAAAATATCATAGAAACAACAGGCAAAGCCGATGGAAATTGCCATTAACGTTGGTGCATCAAAAATTCTTGTTATTTCCTTGACAAATTCTTTAAGAATGAACTTTCTATTTTCACATTCATAAAGCTTAGGAACAATGCTATTAGCAAGTAAAATTTGGAGCATTTCCTTTTCTGTAAGTGATAAATTATCAGGAATCTTAGGGTAATTTTCTATTTTTTGAGAGTCAATCAAAATTTTTTTATTGCTTAAAACGTATGAATTTTCATATGGCTGATATCCGAAATTAGAATAAAGATTAATGGTTTTGATGTTTTCATTGAGCATTTCCATTAATAAAAAAAAATGTTTTGCTGTTAAAGCTCTCAACAAGCCCGATAGTGTCTTTATGAATTACACTAAAAAAACTTTTTTTGTCAATTTCATCGTTTCCGTCTAAAATTTTTATGTAAGATTCTTTAGTATACTCTTTTGTTATTCGCAAAACTCGCTTTTCAACTGTCTTATACTGGTTTTTTGTGTTGGTGATGTACCTAATTATAAAAAGACTTTCTATTGAATAATTTGTGAGTTTAACTTGTTTTAAATCACCATTTTTATCTGTACAATAGAGTATCAAGGTATTGTTTTCATTTTTTATATATTGTTTCATGTTAATTTTCCTTATAAATATTTCTTACAATAATTTCTAAAAGTTGTTTTAACTCTTGTTTTTCTTTTTCTGTTAAATTTTCAACATTATTCATTTATTTATCTATCCTGTCTTTTTTAACGAATGTCCTTATATTAGCCTGCGAAAATTTATCACGCATATTGTCATTATTTAGGCTATATAACAACAAAAAGCTATACAAATTAGCTATTTCGGTTTAATATAGTATCAACATTTGTGTGTATACAACACGGGACATATTATGAAATCAAAAAAATTATTAATCGGAAACGAAACCGGTCATATACATAATTGGGTTGCTTATGGTAAAACAAAAGGAGGAAAACAACGCTATAAATGTACTGCTTGTAAAAAAACTTGTACTGAATTTTCGTCTGATTTGGCAAAGTCGTACTATTTACATAATCTCAGATTAATACATAACCATATTGAATCTGATGATATATTTGAGTGGGATGAAGTTTTTAATCACGATGAAAACAATGAGATAGTCGACTTTAATGAAAAACCTTACTATAAGGTAAATAAAAGAACTGTAAATTGGAAACAGTTTCAAAGAATAATTCGTAACAGGAAGTTCCATCCTCTTGTTGTATATACAGTAGAAGATTCTAAAAATAGCACCCTTTCTGATTTGTGTATATTTGAGGTTGTATTTGATGTGTAATTATCAGCCGCATTATTTTATTGAATTACAGCATGATGAGTTTAAGTATTTTTTGAAAAATGATACCATCAGATGTAAAAACGCACATAAATTATTCTATGAGTACACAAAAAACCTAACTGATGAGAAAAAATTAAATATACTAAAAGGCTTAAGTAAGCTATTAAAGGATAAAATGGATGAATCTCTAGACGCAGCCAAAGTATGGGAAATTTTTTGTTGCACATCAGAAGTTTTTATTTTCAAAGCCAAAAACGCATATAGTTATAGTTTATCCGAAAGGCAATATAAAGAAATAAAAGGTGCATATTTAATTGATTTTAAACTGAATGACATTGAAAAATTATTCTCTTTATCAGAATACAAAAAAATTACAGAAGAGGGCGTTAACTTTTTCAACGAACAACAAAATTTATTCAACATTAAAAATATGTTTTATAAAGAAAAACGGTCTAATAATAATTTTGTTGTAAAAGAATTATTTTTGATTTGTGATATAAAAAAAGAAATTTTTTGTATAAGGCACACACATTCTTCTTATTGGAGAGAATTAGTTTCCACAGATTTACCCCGTGAAATACCATATGTAACAATAAAAATAGAAGAACCAAGTTGTGTCTATGATATTGTTACAAGGAGAAATAATCATATAAACACGAATAAAGTTTTACCTCAAGAACACAGGCACAAAGATAAATTACAAGATTTCCAAACATATTTTTCTTTCTTACAAAAAGATGAACTTGATTATGTTTTAAACTCAGTGCAATCCCCCAAAATTATACAAAATACAGAGGATACATAAAAAGCTTTTATAAAAGGTGAAGTTGCATAAAGTTTAAAATTAGCTGATTACATTATTTGACAGAGCTTTTATTACTACTGTTTTAACCTGATTTTCAAAATTTTTTCTGTAATTTTTGTCTGCCGGCAGGAATTGAACAAACCTTTTTGGCAAAATATACGTTATTTTCTTTTCCAAGTCTCTATCAATAAAATGCTGGTGTGAAAACGCATCCAAACAAAATACCTGTAACTCAATATCACTGCATAAAGACAGTTCAAACAACGCATTTAACAAAAGCAAATACGAAAACACAAAACCGTCACATAAAAACACGATTTTTTCATAATTTTGAACTCTTAAAATAAGATTTATCTCCGCTTTAGAAAATTCAATACCGTTTTTAACCTCAAGACAACGGCTGTTTTGGATTGCCGGCAGATAAAATATCCGGTTTTCCGGCATGTTTAACCTCTCTAAAAAAGACTTTTCAGTAGAGATAAATAAAAAATCATTTTGGGAAATAAAATCAGTGCTTAAATCTGAGTTTAAACCGGTATCAAAGAGTTTTGAAACAATTTTTATACTGGTGTTTCCTGCACAAAGGAGCAATTTTTTCATAAAATAAAACCTTTCTGAACTTAAAGGAATTTTTTACCTTATTTACAGAAAAGTAAATTGATAAGCCGGATTTTTATTCAAAAATCCAGCTTATTGTTAGAAAAGTTTTCTAAAAAATGAGTTACACCTTGTTATTTTACTGTCAAATAAAACTTATAAAGCAGTTTCAGCAGGTTTTCGTCATCCATTGCTGTTATTAATTCTTCACGCAATTCATTAGCAGGTTTGAGAGGTTCAAACATATACAGCTCAAAAGGCTTTACCTCAAGGATTTCTGCTATTTTTTCAAGAGTGTCCATCGATGGAGCAAATTTTCCGGTTTCAATATAGCTGATATTTGGCGTGCCAATGCCGACCAATTCAGCCAGTTTTTCCTGTGTCAAATTTTTGGAACGTCTTATTTCTCGGATTCTGTTACCCAATAGTTTCTTTATGTTGCTCATAAAGATATTATCGAATATT
>CASFNW010000016.1 GCA_949296245.1 uncultured bacterium | reverse complement strand
AGAAAAAAGATTGCAGAATGACTTAAATCAAATCGAAACTCAGCAGAAAGCCTGCGATACTGAAATCGATTCAGTTAAGAAAGTTATGGAAAAGAACATTGAAAGAACTTTCAAAGTTTTCTCTTAATCGATAAGTAATAAAAATCTAAAATATATATCGCACCCAAATAAAACCGCTTTCATTTTTTGAAAGCGGTTTTATTTATAAAAAACACTTTATCCTGCAGCGATTGCATCTGCTTTATCTATTTTTTCCAACAGAATCTCAATTTGTTCTTTTATAACTTGTAATATCGTACCTAAATCGAGTTTAAAGTTATAAGCACCTGGCCATAAATTATCCATAACATACTCCTTTAAAATTTGTATCCTTGTACAATTAGTATCGGGAGCTTTAATATAAAACTTTAGGTATATGAATACAAAAGTAAAAAAAGTTTACATTACATGATTGCTGAACCAATGTCATGAATGAATACGGAAGGCATAAAAGTTGTATAATCAGCTTATTATTTGGAAAATCGTATTGATTTTGTTCTATGATGCTGTGATATATCCCGTTATTGCACTGTGTGCAGCTACAGCCGGTGAACTAAGATAAATAAAGCCCTTTGTATTTCCCATTCTGCCCTGAAAATTTCTGTTTTGTGTTGCAAGACAGACCTCACCGTCTCCTAAGATACCGGCATGTACCCCGACACAGGGACCGCATCCCGGTCCAAGGATTTGTGCACCTGCATCAAGCAGTGTGGTTATCAAACCCTCTTCTACTGCCTGTTTGTAAATATCTTTTGATGCAGGAACAACTATCATTCTTACATCAGGATTAACCTGCTTTCCTTTTAAAATTTCAGCAGCAATTCTTAAATCCTCTATCCTTCCGTTTGTACAAGTCCCGACAAAAACCTGATTTACTTTCACGTCTTTTAGCTCTTTTGCAAGCTTTGTGTTATCTACAGTATGAGGACACGAAACTGTCTGTTCAAGTTTTGATGCGTCAATTTCTATTATTCTTTCATAAACAGCATCGGAATCAGGTTTTATTTCAACAAATTTATCTTCCCTGCCGTGTTCTTTTAAATAGGCTTTTGTTTTTTCATCAGTAGCAAATAAACCTGCTTTAGCACCTGCCTCTACAGCCATATTGGCAAGTGTAAATCTGTCAGCCATAGACATTTTTTCAATTGTTGAGCCATGAAACTCCAGTGCTCTGTATGTTGCACCGTCTGCTCCTATTAAGCCTATTAAATGCAATATCAAATCTTTTGCATAAACACCTTTTTGAAATTCGCCTTCAACAACAATTTTAAAAGTAGAGGGTACTTTGAGCCAGGTTTTACCAAGAGCCATAGCAACCGCAACATCAGTAGATCCCATGCCTGTAGCAAAAGCACCTAATGCACCCGATGTGCAGGTATGAGAATCAGCACCGACCAGGATTTCACCCGGATTTACAAAAGACTCCACTAGGCGCTGGTGGCATACTCCGCAGCCTGTTTCAGATAAAACAGCCCCTGTCTCTTTTGCGAATTCTCTTAAAACCATATGGGTATTAGAAAGTTCTTTTCTCGGACTGGGAGATGCGTGGTCAATAAACAATATGCAGCGCTTCGGATTAGCCGGTTTTGACTTCCCCAGTTTTTTAAATTCCTGAACCATTAAAGGTCCAGTTCCATCCTGAACAGCAGCAACATCAACCTTTGAAATACAAAGTTCGCCTGCATTTACCATATGACCGGCATGTTTTGAAATTATTTTTTCTGCAATTGTTTGACCCATAGCATTCTCTCTTTTTAAACTCCAATACCTGCATTAATAATATCAAATTTGTGCTTCTTTTGTACAGCAATAAAGTTAATGTTAAATTATGTAAATATATATATAATATATGTTATATATATATTACTAAGGGCATTATATTAATGTAGCCAATTCTCTTTATACTTTCTCTTCCACTCCTTTTCTCCATGATGAAAACTTTGCCGGCTGATGTGTAAATCGGACGGCTTTTTCTTTGCCTTCTTATATTGATATTTCAATAATTAAGATGATTACTTTTATTCGCTTGCCATTATAATAAAAGTAAGTTTGATTATTAGTGTGCACGAAAGTATATAAATGAATTGCCCCAAGTGTAAAACTTCAATAGGTGAAAAGGATCTTGTCTGCCCGAAATGCAAAAAAGTTTTGAGGCTGCAATGTCCTGTCTGCGGTGCAATTACTAAGAATACGATATGTGAAAAATGCGGAAATGTCATATTAAATAAGTGTTACAAATGCGGCAAACTTAACTCAACAACACAGGAAAAATGTCCTAAATGCGGACTTGATATTAATGCCAGCATAGGCTTAAGAGAATCTTTTATAGAAGAATTTGCTGCATTAACAATAGAAATAACAAATTTTGAAGAAATAAGAAACGTACTGAGAAGCGACAAATTAAAGAATAAATTCAAGAAAAATTTCTATGAAATGATAAAAAAAGCGGCTTCTTCTAAAAAACTCCGTGTACAAATTATAGAGGACACATTTATTATCAGATTTTGCAAAGACTACAGTTTTGTTGATTCTTGCAAATCAGCTATAGATTTTTCTATTTATATAGCGCAAACGGTTGCTGAAATTAACAAAAAATTATTTGATGCCAAAGGTATTGAGCTCAAAACACAGATGGCTGTACAAAAAAGAGATGTGTATTCTAAACCGTCTGAATACAAATCAGGACTTAATATCAATGTGGTATACTCATCAAATGCCAATGCGCACAGATTCCACAATACAGAGGTTGTTGTTGATTCATTTGTTTATCAAGCTGTAAAAATAGATTATCCTTTCCAATCATTGAGTGCGGTATATGTAAAAAATTGTATGGTGATGTTTTTTGAACTTATACTGCATCAAATAATAAAACCCCGCAAAGAAAAGAAAATTGACGCAAATAAAATTACACTCCCGAAAAATATTGATTATGAACCGGATGAAGAAGAGGATGAATCCAATTTAATTAACTTCAAAAGTCTTAATTGCACATTTATAAAAGCAAAACAGCAAAATCTGCTTAATGAGATATCAAAAATTCATAATAAAAATATTCAAAACCCTATAATATCAGTACGCTCTTCTCAAAGAGACGGAAAGCTGTGTCTTATTTCTATTGATGAAATAACAAGCCTGTTTGCTGATTGCAATGTTGTAAGATTTGCATGTGCAAAATCGAATAAATACACACCATTCGGGCTTTTTAAACAAATGCTTCTTGCGTACAGAGGAAGTGATGAATTTTCTGTACTGACAAATCCTTCTTTAGTCGACCAGATAACAGATGATCAAAATATCAAAGATTTATTAAAGATGAATATTACATCTCAGGCTCATCCTGAAGATATGAGATATTTGTATTTTGAGTCTTTTACAAAATTTATAGCATCAATTCCTTATAAAACAGTTTTTGTTATAGATGATTTTGAAAATGCTGATGAGGGGTCTTTAGATATAATAAAATATCTGTATGAAAATGATATGTTTTCCAATGTTGGATTTCTTATCTCCTGTGACGAAAAATATTCTCTTCACAGGAAGATATACAGGCTTATGACAGCGCCAAACTATTTTGAAATAGAAATAAGACCTTCATCAAACAAAAATATTATTGAAAAAAATATAGAAAAGATTCAAAATATCAGAGAGTCTTTCTTTATAGAAAAAGTCCTTGAAAATACCAAAGGGTCGTTTTTCTATTTTGAGCAAGCAATAAAATACCTGAAAGATAACTCTGTTATAGAATTTAATGACAATAGATATGAAATATCAAAAGAAAGAATGATTGTAATCCCGTACAATCTGAATGAATTGGTACAAAAAAGAATTTTGTACTTAAAAACAGAAGAAAATGCCTTTGAGTTATATGCTTCATTATTGTTAATCGGAGAAAATCTGCCAGTAAGTATTCTCTCATCATTAGGCATACCTGATGCAATCAATGTATTGAAATATCTCGAAGTACATGAATTCTTAAAAATTGTACAGGATAGAGAAATAATTATAAATAACTATAATTTGTACAGAGAAAATTTGATTTCTGCGTGTGAAAAACAAGAAATTGAAACTATTGCCAACAGTCTGCTTGAGCATATTTATATAAATATAAAAATCTTGAGTGTTGTAAAAGCATCTGTTCTTGAATATGCAAATCTAAAAAAAGAAGCCTTTGCGCACTGGCATTCACTGGCAATGATTTCAGGACAAATAGGAGATTTTTGTGCATATTTAAACTGTACAAACAGATTTTTATCTCTTGTGGAAAATGTTATAGATTCTGATACAGATAAAACAGTAGAACAGGTAAAAATGGAAGTTTATTCAGAACTTGCATCTTTAATGTACAAATATTATCCTGACAAAATCATGACATTTCTGCAAACACTTTTATCAAGCACTGAAATCCAAAGTGATGATAAAAAAGTGCGGGAAGTTTCTAATAAACTCCTGCAGAGTTGTTTGATGAGCGGAAATTATAACAATGCTCTGGAGTATGTAGGACAGCTCATTTCCAGGACTCCGGGGGGAAGCTTTAATCCGAAAGACAAAAATTTCAACTTGAACTATTTTCTTATAAATCTTGTTACTCTCGAAATATACTTTAATATGGGACGTCTCAATGAATGTATAGATTTAGGCGATGAACTGTTTAGACATATTGATATAAAGAATTTGACAGACTCCATAGTTCCAGAAGGTTTTTCTAAAAAACAATTTGAAGATGCTATTTTGGACGCATTATTTTTCATTTCAGCGTCCAGAATTATTCAACTAAAACAGGATTCTAGAGAATTTTTCAATAAAATTATAAATACAACACAGCAAAGCTATACATGTTTTCAGATACTGGCTCTTTTTATGGAATTTTTTGAAGGGGTGGATATTACACAGAAATTAAACGCTCTGGAAAAGAATCAGCATCGGGATAAATATGCAGAAATTTTAATCCCGGTATTAAAAGGGTTAATCTGTTGGAGAATGAAAGACTGGGAATCTCTTGCCAACTTTATTTATGAAGCAAAATTGAAATCATCATATCTGCATTTGCATCAGGTTGAAAGTTTTTGCGAGTTGATGATTGGTCTTGCATATCTAAAGCTGTCTAATATAAAAAAAGCAAAACAGATTTTTTACAATATCCTTGAAACCTCTGAATCTAAAGGGCTGAAAAACATAACTTATCTAAGCTGGCTTTTAATTACCGAAGCAGAATTTAGTGACGGAAATCAAGAAATGGCAATAGGACTGCTTAATAATTCTATTTTAAATATAGAAAGCGATGAAAACGCAAGCAAACTTTTTATTCTCGTATTTAAAATCCTCTCATCAGAACTTGCAATTAATTTAAAAACAAATATTGAACAGGCTTTTTTCTGTGCTGAACAGGCTTTTGACATAGCTTATAGAGAAAAACTGTATATTTATTTGCCGCAAATTGCCGACATGCTTATGTATCTTTATAATGTTATAATTAATTCACAAAATGATGAAAATACAATAAATCATTTTAAAATGAAAATATCCAACCTGAACAGTACCATGGCTCAGTTTAGATAATTAAGGATTTTATATGAAAAATAAATTTGCTGTTTTTTGCTTGCTGTTTCTTCTTTTTAATACTAATTTATCAGTATTTGCTGCCGTAATAACAGAGCAAAACGACTACATAAAAGCGCAGATTGAAGCAAAAGATTTGCACAGCCGCCTGTCACAGATGTATACAGGTTATGAATGCGTTATAAAAAATATTTACGATAAACCTGTTACCATTGACAATATTACAGTCTGGGATAATGCAAATTCAACTGTCGCCTATTTGTCCGTAAAAAGAACGGCAAAAGATGCGGCAAATGATGTGTTTTTAATAGGAAAAAACATTGCACTACAGACTTTTGGTCTGTCTTTAATCGGTTCTGCAGTTGTATCACCGTTTGCAATATTGAGTAACAGGATAGGCAACAACCAGGCACAAAAAGAAGCTCAGAAATATGACAAAATTATTTCCGCAAAAACAACTATCGATCCGGGCAAAGAGATTACAATACGAACAATGGCACTGAAAAAATATGTTCCTTATATAAGGATTACATTTGTTAATCCTCTTACCGATGAGAATATGGTGCTTGAATTAAAAAAATAAAAGAGCTTAAATTATGACTAATTCAAGCTCTTTTATTAAGGTTTTATCTGTTATGACTATATAATACCCTGTGCAATCATTGCTTTTGAAATTTTATCAAATGCAGCAATATTTGCACCTGCAACGTAATTTTTGCTCAAACCGTATTCATTAGCAGCTTTTTCGCAGGCTTTAAAGATGTTGGTCATAATTCCGTCTAATTTTTTATCTACTTCTTCAAATGTCCAGCTGTATCTCATTGAGTTCTGGCTCATTTCAAGAGCAGAAGTAGCTACACCGCCTGCATTAGCAGCTTTTGCCGGTGCAAGAAGTATGCCTTTTTCAAGGAAGTATTCAATTGCTTCAATATTTGTAGGCATATTAGCACCTTCACCCACAGCCATTACACCGTTTGCAACAAGAGTTTTTGCATCCTCGAGGTTAATTTCATTTTGTGTAGCGCAAGGCAGTGCAATATCCGCCTTGATTTTCCAGATATTTCTGCAGTTTACATCTTCTGTATAAGTAGAACCGCTGACTCTTGCTGCATATTCTTTGATTCTTCCTCTTTCTACTTCTTTGATTTGTTTTACAACATCAAGTTTTATTCCGTTTGGATCATAGATACATCCGTTAGAATCACTCATTGCAACAACTTTTGCACCGTATTGCTGTGCTTTTTCACAAGCATATATAGCAACATTACCGGAACCGGAAATTATAACGGTTTTACCGGAAAGATCTTTGCCGTTTGCTTTGAGCATTTCTCTCATAAAGTAAATTAAACCATAACCTGTTGCTTCTGTTCTTGCAAGAGATCCTCCGTATTCAAGACCTTTACCGGTTAAAACACCGGCTTCATATGCATTTCTGAGCTTTCTGTACTGTCCGAAAAGATAGCCAATTTCACGTCCGCCTACACCTATATCACCTGCCGGAACGTCAACATCCTGACCGATATGTTTGTACAGCTCTGACATAAAACTCTGACAAAAACGCATAATTTCCATATCAGATTTTCCTTTAGGATTAAAATCGCTTCCGCCTTTGCCACCGCCTATTGGCAAGCCTGTTAAAGCATTTTTAAAGCATTGTTCAAAAGCTAAAAACTTCATTATGCTCTGATTTACACTTGGATGGAATCTTAAACCTCCCTTGTAAGGCCCGATTGCACCGTTAAACTGTACTCTGAAACCTCTGTTTACCTGAACCTGACCTTTATCATCAACCCAGGGAACTCTGAACATGATAAGCCTTTCGGGTTCAGTTATTCTTTCTAACAAAGCCATGTTCTTAAATTCAGGGTGTTTATCAATGACAGGCTTTAATGATGTTAAAACCTCATAAGCTGCCTGCAAAAACTCTGATTCATGACCGTTTTTTGCTTTCAAGTTTTCAATTACTTCGTTTAAGTATTCCATATTTTAACTCCTTGACCTTTCAGGTCTTTGACTGATTTTGTGAAAAAATTATATCACGTTTTTTTTCAATTTCTCGGGATGTAAATATTTTCTTTATATCTTATTTTAATTAATATTATATTTTTGATTTTTAGGGTACAATTTTTTTGTATGGCATATTTGCTATAAATAAGCCAGAACCGGTAACAAGACAAAATAGGATAAATTATAAGATGAATACAGCATCACAGTACAATGTAGCAATTATTGGCGCAGGTCCGGCAGGCATTTTTGCCGCTCTTGAGATAATGAAATTGAAACCTGACTGGAAGGTTATAATTGTAGAAAAAGGTTTAAAAATAGAAGAAAGAAAATGTTTTTTAAGAGAAGGCGTAAAAAAATGCCTTAACTGCAAAACATGCGGATTGTTATGCGGCTGGGGAGGAGCAGGTGCATTCTCTGACGGAAAACTTACTCTTACCCCCGATGTCGGCGGACATTTACTCGATTATATGGATAGAGATTCTGTTGAGAATCTTATTAAATACACAGACGATATGTATCTAAAATTCGGCGCAACAGATGAGGTATTTGGCACAAATCGTGACGATTTCGCCGAAATAGAACGTGCTGCAACACTTGCAGAACTAAAGCTTGTTCATTCACCGGTCAGACACCTCGGTACGGAAAGAAGTCTCGGTGTCTTAAAAAATATGCAGGATTACCTAAATGAAAGAGTTACAATTTTAAATAAAAAAACAGCTGCAAGCTTGATTGTAGAAAATGAACAGGTAAAAGGATTTGTAACTTCTGACGGAGAAGAAATACGCTCTGAATATCTTATAATAGCACCTGGAAGAGAAGGCGCTGACTGGCTGACAAAAGAATTTGCAAAAAATAAAATCGGTATGGTTAATAATGCTGTGGATGTGGGTGTACGTGTAGAACTTCCTGCGCCTGTATTCTCACATATTACAGACAAATTATATGAATCCAAACTTGTTTATTATTCAAAAACATTCGGTGATGAAGTAAGAACTTTCTGTATGAACCCGTACGGTGAAGTAGTTGCAGAGAATTACAGCGGTATTGCAACTGTTAACGGTCACAGCTATGCGGAAAAAAGGACACAAAATACCAACTTTGCACTTCTTGTAAGCGAAAGATTTACAGAACCTTTTAAGGAACCTATCGCATACGGACAGCACGTAGCAAGACTGGCGAATATGCTCTCAGGCGGTATTCTTGTACAAAGATTCGGTGATTTACTGGATGGCAGACGTTCTACTCCTGACAGAATAAAATCAAGCACTATCACACCGACATTACAATGTGCAACCCCGGGAGATTTGAGTCTTGTCCTTCCATACAGACAAATGACAGCAATTATAGAAATGCTGCAGGCACTGGACAAAATTGCTCCCGGAGTTGCATCAAGATATACACTTTTATATGGAATAGAAGTGAAATTCTACTCAGGTCGTGTAAAACTCACAAAAGAGCTTGAAACAGAACAGGTTAAAAATCTCTTTACAATAGGTGACGGTGCAGGTGTGACAAGAGGCTTGATTCAAGCATCAGCCTCAGGTGTACACGCGGCAAGAATAATTTGTTCGAGATAAAAATAATTATAGTTACTTTTTATACAACATCTTTATCTTAAGCAAGAATCTAATCAATGCTACGCATCTAAAAAGTCTGTAAGCATAACCGCAGTGCTGTATTTAGAATATTGCAAGGCAGCTTCAGTTCCTGCCAGCAGCGCGTTGGGGACAGTGTCTTATCCCATTCTTGAACAATTTAGGTACTTCGCTAACGCTCAGTATGACGCAGTTTCGGAAAATTTTGGTGGAATTTTCTATATAAGTCTATTTTGTTACTATATTTATATGACATTTTAATGCTAAAATAATCAAAGAAATTAAGGAGCGAATTTATTTATGACGACAGCGAACCAATCATTGAAACCAATAACAACAAAAATAAACTCAAAAGGTCATCTGGAAGTAGGCGGGTGCGATCTTGTTGAGCTGGCAGATAAATACGCAACGCCATTATATGTTTTTGATGAAGAGACAATAAGAGCTGTTGCCCGCCAATATAAAAGTGCTTTCGCTTCGTATGATAAGGTTAGTATGTTATATGCTTCAAAAGCTTTTATGACAAAGGCTATTGTCCGTTTACTTGATGAAGAAGGCTTCGGTTTTGATATGGTATCCGGCGGTGAAATTTATACTGCACATACAGCCGGTGCAGATATGAGAAAATGCCTCTTTAACGGTAATAACAAGTCATATGATGAACTGCAGATGGCAGTGGAACTCGGCGTTGGATTAATATCAGTTGATAACTTTTTAGAACTTGCATTATTAAATGACGTAGCAAAGTCTAATAATAAAGTTGTTGATATCCTTTTAAGAGTTACGCCGGGAATTGAATGTCATACACATGAATATATACAGACAGGACATTTGGATTCAAAATTCGGCTTTGATTTAACACAGGTAGATTCTGCAGTAGAACTTATTATTGATGAATATAGAAATCTGAATATTGTAGGTTTACATGCGCATATTGGTTCACAGATTTTTGAGACATCCATATACTATGATGAAGTAGAAGTTCTGTTGAAAGAAATGGGCAGATTAAAGGAAAAATATAACATTAACCTTACACACATAAATCTTGGAGGCGGTCTTGGTATAAAGTATACAGATGATGATATGCCGCCTTCGATTAATGAAATTGCAGAAAAAATAATTTCTTCAATAAAGGCAAATGCACCAAAGTATAATCTAGATGAACCAGAAATACATATTGAGCCGGGCAGAAGCATAATTGGTACATCCGGCGTTACTTTATACACAGTAGGAAGCTCAAAACAGGTGCCAAAAGGAAGAAAGTATGTTGCTGTTGACGGAGGTATGGCCGATAATCCCAGACCCAGTCTGTATCAGGCTGTTTATACGGCAGATGTCGCAAATAAACCGAATGCAGCCAGGACAGAAACCGTTACAATTGCGGGAAGATTTTGTGAATCAGGTGATATTTTGATAAAAGATGTAAAAATGCCATCTCTTGAAGAGGGTGATATACTCTGCTTTTATGATACAGGTGCGTACGGCTACTCTATGTCAAGTAATTATAATCGTGTATTAAAACCAGCAGCGGTACTTGTAAATAACTCACAATCTGATATTATTATAGATAGAGAAAGCTACGAGCATCTGGTTTCATTGGATAGGATACCTGAAAGATTAAAGAAATAAGGCAACTAAGTGATAGGCGAAATTAAGGACATTCTGTTAAATCAACTTAAGACTCTTCATTTAACCCTTAATTGGGTGAATATTCTGGAAGTGTTTATTATCGTTGCATTTATTTTCCTTATTTATCAAAAGTTTATTAAAGGTACACAATCAGAAAAACTTGTTAAAGGGATTTTTATACTTTTATTTGCCTGGTTGTTCTCAGAAATTTTGATAAAGTTTAACCTTCTTATTTTAGGTGTTTTCTTAAGAACAATGGTCAGTGTGATAATGTTTGGTGCTGTTATCATATTCCAGCCAGAAATAAGGAAATTTCTCGGATATTTGGGTCAGTCAAATATATTCCATGCACACCTAAAAAAAAGAAATCTTAAAGATGTACAAAAGGTTAATGTTATAAAAGAACTCATAGAAAGTGTTAAATATCTTTCAAAAACCCGTACAGGTGCATTGATGGTTTTGGAAAGAGATGATGATGTAAACAGTTATTCCGATGTAGGCACACAGCTTGATGCAATATTGTCCACTGAACTTTTGCTAACTATTTTTCATCCAAATACCCCACTGCACGATGGAGCAGTAGTTATTACCGGTGATTTGATACGTTCGGCAGGTGTTTTGCTTCCGTTGACAGAAGATCCTAAATTAAGCTGGAAATACGGTACAAGACACAGAGCAGCTATAGGAATGAGCGAGGTTTCGGATTCCGCCTGTCTTGTAGTTTCAGAAGAAACCGGTGATGTATCGATTGCACTCGATGGTACTTTAAAAAAGTATGATGATATAACTCAATTGAAAAAAGATTTAGAAATTCTTCTCGGTTATGAAGATGAGGATGTTGTTGAAGAAAATAAAACTGTTTTTAATTTTATTAAAATAAAGACAAAAAAACAGGCTTCTTCTGATAAAAAAAGTGATAAAATGTCAAAATAGATATATGATGAATCCCATAGAATCAATATATAAAAATAAAATCATAGCAGTAATAAGAGCAGAAACTGCATCAGAAGCTGTAGAAAAAGCAAAAGCAATGGTTGATGGAGGCATAAAGGTCTTTGAAATTACCATTGAAAACAGCAGTTTGGTTTCAGCTATAAATGTTCTGAGAAATATTCCTGATATAACTGTAATGGCAGGAAATGTAATAACTTCTATGCAGGCACAGGAGGCTATAGATAATGGAGCACAGGCAATTGTTTCTCCTGTATTTCAAAACAGCTTGCTAAAGTATTGCACAGGATGTAAGGTTCCTCATATTGTAACGGTATCAACTTCTAATGAGGCATATAATGCCTGGAAGTCAAGAATACCGGTCATAAAGCTGTTTCCTGCTAAATCTATGGGGCAGGTGGAATATCTTGAAGATCTTTTAAGACCAATGCCGTTTTTAAATCTTATGCCTTCCGGCGGATTGAGCATAGAAGACTTTTCAGATTACCTGAAAGCTGGTGCTGTTGCTGTCGGTATAGGAAGAAGTCTGTATAGAAATGCAAGTTTAAAAGAAATTACGGAACGTGCAAGATATGCAGTTTCTCAATTAAAACATTAATCGACTATTTCCATTATGCTTTTTGCTCTGCATTCCCAGGTATGTCTTTCTTTTGTTATATTAAAAGCTTTATCTGTCATTTTTATACGCTCATCTTCATTTTTAAGATAATAAGCTGCTTTATCTGCAATATCTTCAAATGAAGAATGATTAAAATATCCTAAAGAATCATCGAATTCTGCTTTTATTGAAGGTGAGTCGCTTACGAGAGAAAAAGTCCCCGCCGCAGAAGCATTTAAAATTGTTTGATTAATACCCAACCCCTGCTGCATCGGATGACAGTATAATGAAATCCTGGATTTATTCATGATATCAATACTTTCCTGCAAGTTACACTGTCCCATATATTTTATATTTCCTTTAATATATTTTTCCCAGGGACCTACGCCGTAAATCCTTACATTAAAATCAGAAAGTTTTTGTATCATTTTGGCTTTTTGTTCGTACATTGCTAATTCAGCAACATTTTGGAATAGCAGAAGGTATTGTTCAATGTCTAATTCCAACCCGTAAGAAGCTGTGACGGCATTTGTAATCTGCCAGAAAGTATGATTAGGATTTTTTATTGCTAATTCATAAATTTGCATCATTAAATTGAATACAAGTTCCGGCATAGTTTCTTTTAATTTTTTTAATTTCTCGTCAATATCTATCATTGGTGAAAAATATACAATGTCGATTTCTTTTGGAGAGTGCAAGTTTTTCCATAAATCTAAATCAACAGCCTGTGGTATATAGCCGTGTTTTAGTTCAGGCAGATATTTTGTTAAAGCCTGTTTGTCAGCAGGTGTAGTTTCAAAAACCACAAATTTATCAAATGAAACAAATTGTTTAATAGTATCAAAGTTTTTTGCAAATACAGACTCACTCGACCACATGACATTTGTTATATTGTTGCTCAGTATATGCTGCCAGTGTTCTATTCCGGCATTATCGAATCCTATAGCAATATTAAACGGTATTTTGTCCGCATTACATTCCTCTGTTGTATATGCTTTTATACCTATTTGTCTGAATCCGTTTAATAATCCGTCAGAAAAAGAGGATAATATATTAAAACTGTTATTTTGTTCGTTTGTTTTATGCACTGCAACGATGATATCTTCTTTTTCCATATCTCCTCCAATATCAGATTTATAAAAATATCATCCTATAATATATGCATTTTGTCGAATAAGCAATGTTTTTTAATAATTTCGGGATTTAGGCTGATTTTAAAAGTTTTAATCGTCTGTATACAATACTTCGTTTGTCATCGATAAAGTCATTTTCATCCAGATAAATATTTGTATATTTGTCAGAATTTGAAATAAAAAGCATCATATATACATCAACAGCTACGTTGAAAAGAGAAATCTTTTGTTTGAAAGCGCATTGCTGAAGCAATAATAGAAAATCATAATTAATTGAACTTACGCCTTCAAGATTTATACCGATACGCTTTCTTCCCGCTTTTGTTTTATAAATTTTTTTTAATTCATTAAGTTCAGATTGAGATACAACATTCCCTGTAATATCTGCAATACAAACTCCGTCAACATCCCTGATATCCATGTTCATCCCTGACTGTTTGTATATGTTTTCCCTAACATTTATATAATATCAGGTTGCAGAGTTTATTTAATTATATAAAAGTATTTTCTCTGTATAACTTTAGTTGCAGATATTTTTCCCTTCACTGTTATACATTTTGCTTCTACAATCTTTTATTTGTTCAATTTGTGCTGAATAGTCTTCTGAAAGCAGTGATTGTGTATTGTTTATAAAAGAATCAAACATTTTTTTTATATTCTCATTATTTAAACACACCATATCATTTGCCATTACCGTATTTGAAAGAGCAAGACGTGTCATATCTCTAAAACCGCTTGATGCTATTTTTAATGCAAGAGGATTGTTCATTGCTGTTTTCATCAACGCCTGAGCTAAAACCATAGGCATATGACTAATCAAGGCAGCTGCTGCATCATGGTCTTTTGCATTTGTCGTTATTGGTATTGCACCCGTATCTTTTATTATCTTTAGCAGTTTTTCTAAAGAGCTTTCCGGTGTATCATCAAAGGGGGTTAAAATCCATTTAGCACCTTCAAAAAGTTCTTTAAACGAGGCATCAAAACCGCTGTGCTCTGTTCCTGCCATCGGATGTGTTCCAATAAAAGCATACGGACGTTTTTTGTTCATTACAAATTCTTTCAGGCTGCACACATCAGCCACTATTGTTTCAGATGGCAGAATCTTTTCCAATATATCAAGTATGTTCAATGTTGCACTCATAGGCGAGCACACAAAAATAACATTGCAATCTTTTAAATCTTCTATATTGTCAGATATATAAGGCGAATATTTTTTTGCCTCAGCAATTGCAGCTTTATTTCTTGTAACGGCAGCAACTTCATAACCCTTTTCAATAAGGACTTTAAAGATAGAACCGCCTATTAAACCTAATGAAACAATACCTATTTTCATAGACAGATTATACCACATTTTTATTATATTTTTGCGCCAACAGCTTTATAAAGAGTGATGTAATCAATTAGTCTTTGTGCCTTTGAATTGTCTTTTTCTGTTTGCAGACTTAAGAGTGTTTCTTGAAACTGAATTTTATCAAGATAAGATATTATACCGGCCTTTTCTCTTTCTATAATCAGATTAAAATTATCAGACTCGAGTTTTACTTTTTTATTATTGCTGTTATCTTTTTGTGTATCAAATTTAATCATACACATAGCGTCATTAATTTCTTGAATCGCCGTTAAATCCGCTTGTTTGTATTCTTCAAACATCTGCTCATAAATGATTTTTTTCTTTTTTAAATTTGCGCTCAAATTTCCGCCCGTGAACACTTTTTGCATTGCTGCAACTCCGACAAGAGCAAAAATATTGTCCCAGTTAAATAATTCTTTTAACAAGAGTGCATTATATCCTGCAGAACCTATTATCGGGATTGTCGGCAAAAATTCTTTGCGTGCTATTCGTACATCGATTTTGGCTTTTTGCAGATCAGCTTCCGCTTTCATTAAATCGGGACGAAAGAAAACGACCTCGGAGGAAATGCATTCGGGAATATTTCCATAGTATTCAAGTGAATCAAAATCCCCACGTTCTAAATTTTGTGCATCTGCCGGACACTCATCAATAAAAACTGCAAGCTGATGAAGATACAGACTCTGCTGCCTTTTTAAATCATTTAATTCGATTTGAGATTCTGTATGAAGTCTGTCCGTATAAGTGACATCGTACACGGAAGCAAGCCCTGCATCGTGTCTGTCCTTTGTAAGCTCCCATATTTTTTTTCGTATATTATTAATTTTTTCCTGATTTTTTATTACCTTATCCAGTTTCACTATATTTATATATAATGATGCCACATCTGCTGCAAGAGTGATGTCTGCTGCTTTTTCCTCATATTGAACAGCCTCAAATTCTTTTTTTGATGATTTTGTTTTGTCATGGTTTTTCAAAAAAATGTCCGCTTCATATTGTGCAAATAATGGTATTGCATATAGATTTGTCCGAACTGTAGCTGTTTCAATATCAAAAAATTGATTTTGTGCCGTTTTTATTCTTGCAAATGTAGGTGAAATCATCAAAGACGGAAATTCTTTTGATTGCGTAACTTTTACCATCTGTCTGTATTCTTCTGTTTTTAGTGCTGCTTTTTTGATTTCATGATTATTTGCAAGTGCTCTGCATATATAGTCTTTTAAATACGGATCTGAAAAATTCTCCCACCAGGTTATATTTATCCGGATAAGTCTTGATTCTGCATTGGAAGCAAAGCAATTTTGCGGATTTATTAATGTCATAGCAAATAATAAAAAAATATATGTTATTATTTTTATAAAATTTTTATTAAACATTTTTAAGTTGTCTTTTTAAAAAGGTTATGTTAGTATGACAATTGTTAGTATGATAACAGTTAGTAAGGATTAGAGTTGAAAAAAATTAATAATACAAATATCGATTTAGGTTTAGAAATGGCTTTGACTGCTTCTGCATATCGTGCTGCAGGACAGAAAACTTTAAAAGTTCACGGTTGTGATAATATCACCAGAGAACAGCTTGGTATATTACTCTTGTTGACACTGGAAGACGGATTGTATCAAACCCAGATAGCTAATATATTGGGTAAAGACAGGCCAAATATCACAAGGATGATTGATATTCTGGAAACTAATGATTATATCAGAAGAGAAAAGGACCAAAATAACAGAAGAATTTTAAAAGTTTATTTAACGGATAAAGGCAGGGAAAAGGCAAGTATAGCAAAACCGTTAAAAGACAGAATGAATGCTGCTCAGTATAAAGATATGACAGATGATGAAATTATGACACTTATTAATCTTTTGAGAAAAGTGCGTAAAAACATAGAAACAGAATACAAAATAAATAACGAAGAGGTATAAGATGGAAGAGAATAATAAACAAGATGACACAATGCCTGATGTTAATACAAAAACATCAAGAAAAAAAAGAACAAAAAAAGTTGTAAAGAAGAGATTTTTAATCCCTACTCTTGTAGTTTTGGTGTTGTGCCTGCTTGGATGGCTTTATTTTTCTACTTTTGAAACAACAGATGATGCTTTTGTTGAAGGACATATAATAAGAGTCAGCCCTAAAGTAACGGGTATTATTGAAAAATTATACGTAGATGATAACGAACATGTAAAAAAAGGGCAGTTGCTTGTAACAATAGATGACAGAGATTATAAAGTAAGATATGAACAGGCAAAAGCTGCTTATGAGATGGCTTTATATAAACAAAAATCCGCAGTAGTCGACAAAAACGCAGCTGAAACAGATATGAAAGTTGCTCAGCAGGATTATGACAGATACAAAAATCTTTATGACAAAGGCGCAGTTTCCCAGCAGGAATACGACAGAGCAAAATCAAAATATGATTTAGCAAAGGCAAATTACGCTACTGCACAGCAGGCAGTTTTTTCAAAGGAAAAGAATAAAGTAGCTGATGCTGAATTAAAAAAGCTTGAAGCTGTAATGAACCAGACAAAACTGGAACTTTCTTATACAAAAATTTATGCCTCCGAAGACGGCAAAATCACTAACCGTTCAGCAGAAGAAGGTGCTTATATAAATGCAGGTGCACCGTTGTTTTCTATTGTACCTGACAAAAGATGGGTTGTTGCAAACTTTAAAGAAACACAATTAGACAAAATAAGAGTCGGTCAAAAAGTTAAAATTAAAGTAGATGCTTATCCCCATCTAAAGCTAATGGGTGTTGTCGACTCGATACAATCAAGCACAGGTGCAAAAGCCAGTATGTTCCCGCCGGAAAACGCTGTGGGCAGTTATGTAAAAGTTGTACAACGTGTGCCTGTAAAAATAGTATTTACTTCAAAAATAGATTCTCAATACAGCATAGAACCCGGCATGAGCGTTGTACCAAAGGTTTATGTAAAATAATTAAATTGAGCAGCTGCCGTATGCGTTAAATAGCGGCAACTGCACATTTAGATTAGATATTAAAAATGAGTAATGAAGCCGTAATAACAGACAACTTTGAAAATAAAAAAAGAAATCCTTGGCTCAGCGCCGGTGCAGTAATGCTTACAATCTTTATGGTTGTACTTGATTCATCAATTGCAAATGTAGCACTTCCTCATATAGCGGGTTCTTTTTCTGCTACAAGAGATGAGTCCACATGGGTATTAACAAGCTATCTTGTTGCAAACGGGGTAATCATCCCGTCAACCGCGTGGTTTTCTACTCTTATGGGAAGAAAAAACTTTCTTCTTTTATCTACGTTGATGTTTACTCTTGCATCTGCCCTGTGCGGTATGGCAACAAGTATGACAATGCTTATTTTTGCACGTGTTATTCAAGGTATTGGCGGCGGTGCAATTATGCCTATTTCGCAGGCTGTTATGATGGAAGAATTTCCTCCTGAAGAACGTGGCGTTGCAATGTCGGTATTCGGCTTCGGGGTTATTTTTGCTCCGATTATAGGACCTACCTTAGGAGGCTGGATAACTGATACATATTCCTGGCACTGGATTTTCTTAATAAATGTGCCGATAGGTTTTATTTCTTTGTGGCTGATTCAAAAATTTATTGTTGACCCGCCTTATGCTAAAAAAGGAAAAGTACAATCAGTTGATTACTGGGGGTTTATTCTGCTCACAATATGGCTGTTTGTTTTACAAATAATTCTTGATAACGGGCAAAAATGTGACTGGTTTGGTGCAAGATGGGTCAGATGGTCTGCAACACTTGTCGGGATAACTTTTTTAGCGTTTGTTATAAGAGAATTAATAATAAAAGAGCCCATTGTTAACCTAAAGGTATTTAAAGACAAAAACTTTGCGATAGGTACATTTCTGCACTTTATTATAGGTGCTGTATTATATTCTACACTTGCTATTTTACCCCTGTTTTTGCAGCAGTTAATGGGATATACTGCGACTTTGAGCGGACTTGCCATAAGCCCTAGAGGTTTTGGCTCTCTTGCAGGTTTAATTATTTGCGCCGTACTTGCCAATAGAGTCGACCAACGTTGGGTTATGGCGGCGGGAATGCTGATACTTGCGTTTTCAAATATTCTTTTTGGAACATTAAATCTGCAGATATCCATGGGAAATATTATTTTACCCAATATTATATGCGGGGCTGCATTTTCTGTTGTTATGATACCATTGATGACAATTGCATTTGTTACATTGAAGAATAATCAAATGACAAATGCGACAGGCGTATTCAACCTTGCCAAAAGCGTCGGAGGCGCTATAGGTACATCTGCTGTTTCGACTATGGTATCTAGAATGAGTCAGGTGCATCAAACACACTTAATTAGAAATCTTACTTATTCTCATCCGGGATTTACCGAAAAACTCGGCGCTCTCCAGTCCGGTATTGCTTCAATGTCAGGACACGCGCTTTCTGCAGTAAAAGCCAATGTAGTTGTATACAAACAGCTTGTACAGCAATCAACACTTATGGCATATATGGATTGTTTTAAAATATATGCAGCAATGCTTGTTATTTTAACACCAATGATTTTCTTATTCCAGAAAGTAAAATATAAAAAGAATAAAAAGCAAAAAGCAGAAACGCCTTCAGCTTAGTTATTAATAAATTACAAGAGGTCTCTAAATGCAAAAAACATCTTGTGTATATTCAAAAGTGTATGATATCAAGTATTACGAACAAAATGTACGCGGTGATTTAAAAGAATCATCGCTGCTGAATTTTTTACAGGATATTGCAACACTCAGCGCAGAGTCTCTTGGATTTGGGCCGAGTTTTGTTTTTTCAAACAATTATGCATGGGTTGTTTTAAAGTATCATATAGAACTTTATAAAGAAATGAAGAACATTGGTGCTTTGACTATAAAAACCGAACCCAGAGGCACTTCAAAACTATATGCTTTTAGAGACTTTGAACTATATACAAAAAATGGAGCTATAGCAGGAAGAGTTATTTCCGCATGGGCTCTAATCGATATGAAATCAAGAAAGCTGCTGCCCGTACAGAAAATACTTGCGCGGTATATGCCTGTTTATGAAAAGAAAGATACCGATCTTGAATACAATAAGATAATTCCTCCTCAGCAAACAGATTATCAAAAATTATTTGATGTAAGATTTGACGATATTGATGTTAATCATCACGCAAATAACTGTAATTATATAATATGGGCGTTGGAAACACTCGATAATCAGTTTAGATTAGAACATATACCCGTGGTAATTGATATAAAATACAGAAAAGAGGTGTCTTTGGGTGCGAAAGTATTATCAATTGCGCAAAAAATATCAGAAAACGATAAAATCTACACACGACATATTATTAAAGATTTAAGCAGTGATGAAGAGTTGACTTCTTTGCTCATTCAATGGGCATAATGTATCCGAAAAATTCATTGATAAGAAGAATTCTATAGAACAGAACAATTGTAACTCAACATATAAAGATTGATTTTTTTAGAAAAACATAAGATAATAAAACCATGAAAAAAGAATTAACTATAGCATTATCAATAGTATTGGCTATGTCTTCGGGCATAAATTTTACAGCATCAGCTAAAATGTCGCCTGAGGCTTATAAATTGTTTCAAGAAACAAATATACTTGAAAAAGACTGCAATTATTCACTTGCAATAGAGAAGATAAAAAAAGCAATTGAACTTTCACCTGACGAGGCTATTTTATATATTAAGCTGGGCGGAATATATTCTGAAATGGGTGACTGGCAAAATGCACTTGTTGCATACAAAAAGGCTGTTAAGATAAAGCCTAATGATGCTGTAGTCTATATCAGTATTGGTAATATTCTTCAGCAGCAGCACGATTATGACAATGCTTTTGCTGCTTATAATCAGGCACTGACAATCTTTCCGGAGTACAAGTACAACTATCTTAATCTTGCAAATGTTAAATTTTTACAGGGTGATAATCAGGAAGCTATTAAGTATTTTAAAACATTTCTCGGCTACTATCCTGATAATGTAGAGGCAAGAGAAAATCTTGCATCTGTATACTTAAAGCTTGATAAATATCAGGATGCGGCCGATGAATATGCTACTTTGTATACAAAAAATCCCGCAGGTTTTAATGAATATGCAAATTACGGACTTGCACTCCTTCGCTCCGGAGATTATACAAATGCAGTTGAAATGTTTAAAAAAGCCGTAAGAATTGACCCCAAAGATTATGCATCTCATGGGAATATGGCTCTTGCTTATGTCAGACTTTCAAAAGATGAACTGGCTCTTATAGAGTTTAGAAATGCTTTTACAATAAAGCCGGATTTGGATGATTTGAAATTTGACTATGCAAATCTTCTTGCTGATATGGGCAAGACGCAAGATGCCATTAACATGTATAAAGAATACATTCAATATAAACCAAAAGATGCTATGGCATATTACAATCTCGGATTAATTTATCAGAAAAATTCTCAGTATGATAAGGCAATTGATTCATACAAAAAAACACTCGAACTGGAACCTTCTAATATTGATGCAAAAAAAGAACTGGCAAGATCTTATCACCTTTGCAAAAACTATACAGAGGCAATAAAAATTTATGATGAAATTCTTGCGGCAGACAAAACTGATTACAATGTACAATTTAATAAGGCGCTTGCTTTGCATGCGACCGGCAATTATGAAAATGCTATAAGTATATATAAAACGCTCTATTCAGAGAGGACAGAACCAAAAGTAAGAGAATATCTTACAAAAGCATATATTTCTCTCGGTGATTCGTTTATGAAAAACGGACAGCAAAAGAAAGCTATAAGCTATTATGAACAGGCTGCTTCATTAAATGCAAATGATAATGATGCGCTGAAGACACTTGCTGATGCTTATGATTCAATGGGTATAAAAAATAAAGCTATAGAAAAATATGAAAAAGCTCTGGAGATTAATCCTGAAGACGTAAATACGCTCGTTGGATACGGTAATATTCTTTCTAAATATGACAGAAATCAAGAAGCCGTTGATGTTTTTAATAAGGCTCTGTCTATAGACAGCAAAAATCCTGATGCACATAATGCTCTTGCTGATGCATATATGAAAGAAAAAGATTATGATAAAGCAATTTTAGAATATCAAAAAGCAATAGAACTTGAACCAAAAGACGAAGCTTCTATAATAAAACTCGGCAATGCTTATAAAGCAAAATCAGATACTAAGAGTGCTCTTGAGCAGTATGAAAAAGTTATTTTTATAAATATGAAAAATACTGATGCTCTTTTTAATGCCGGGTTGTGTTATGCAGAGCTAAATGAGCCTGAAAAAGCAAAAAAATCATTTAACAGCGTTATCGCTATTGATCCTAATTATGTATATGCATATTATGCTCTTGCAATGGCTTTTGAAAATGAAAAAAATTATGCGTCTGCGATTTCTAATTACGAAAAATTTATGAATTTAACAACTGATAATGATATGAAATCACAGGTAAAAAATCAGATTGAGTATTTGAAATCAAAAAATAATGAAAAACAGTAAACTGTATTTAAGATATACTCTCATATGTATAATATTGTGCAGTTTTATTTTTGTTTGCGGTTTTGGGTTCCGCTGCAGAAAGCACAAAGCTTTACTTCTTTTTAACAGTCAGCCCATTACAAACCAGACCATTAATAATGCGGGAAGGAATTTTAAAGCCGGTGAAAAAGTCTATTATATTCTTTTAAATGATGAAGGCTTCAAAGATAATTATATACGTGTACAAATAGTAAAAAAAGAAGAAAAAACTCACCACTGGGGCTATAATATCTACTGGTCAAAGGATTTTGAGATTGATACATCTTTAAATTATTTTAAATCTTATTTTGTAATAGATGAGCCCGGGTATTATTTTATGCAGATTTTTTCTTTCGATGATTTTGATTGGCCGATTATACGCAATGATTTTTGGATTAAACCGTAGTGTTAAAAAATATATATCTATATCTTAAATTTTATTATCAAAAATTTTTTACCTCAAAATATAAAATTGAGGGAAAATGTAATCAATGCGGAGAATGCTGTAAAAATATAGTTTTTATGATTGATGATAACTATGTATGTGATGAAAAACAGTTTGAAGATTTAAAAAAATTTGATAAAAAATACCACCATTTTGATATTGCTGGAAAAAATGATAAGGGAATTTTGCTCTTTAGATGTAAATCCCTTGATGAAAATAATCGCTGTAAGGATTATTTCTGGCGTTCAATATATTGCAGAGCTTATCCTAAAGTCACTGATAAAATAAGACTCGGCGGGTGCGAAACATTTGATACCTGCGGTTACAAAATAAAAATCAACAAAGATTTTAAAAATTATTTAAAATAGTCAAAAGTAACATTACAAAAGCTTTACAATGTTTTTTATTTTAGTCAATTTTCAACTTCTTTTTGTTTTTATAGCGTTGTGTGAAGCATAGCTGGAGTTTATTCTATTTTGCTTTGAATAGACTTGTGCAAGAATAGAAAGGTCATTCGGGTTGATTATTCGAAACAAAGCAATTAAGCGTGTTCTTGATTTGTCGGGCAAATATCTGCATGCACCAGAGCAGCGTATCATACTTGGTGCTACTGCTTTGGCAACCCAGCCTTTTATTGACTTAAACAACAAATCAGTGGATAAAGATACAAGAAAAACCTCTGCTGCAAGAACCGTTGCAAAAATAATAGCAGGTACAATAGTTGGTGTTGCGGTAAGATATGCTGGTATTATATTTATAAAAAATAACTGCCAATACTTAATCAAAAACGGAAAAATACTGCCGGTGAAAGGTAAAAGCTACTTCCTTCCTGCTGTAAAGAAAATGGTCAACGGATTGAAAAAAACAGCAAATGGCGCATTCAATGTTGCAGAATTTGAAAAACGTATGGATAAGTACATAAAAGCAATGGGAACTTTAGCAGCCACTATTGCAATGATAGGTACAAATTTCCTTCTGGACGCGCCTTTAACAAAATGGATGACCAAGGTTTTTGTAAATATGGTGAACAAGCCATCTGAAAAGAATAAAACGGAGGGTCAGTAATTATGAACACTCCGAAATTTATGCAAAATTTTATTCAATATATGTATGACCACTATTCAAAAGATGGAGGCAAGCTTCTTGTTCACATGGGAGCTTTGGGTACTTTATTCGGCTCTGTTGCACAATTAATGGCTGTTGTTACAGATAAAAAGCTGGATAAAGATCAAAAAAGATTCCTTTTGCCGCAAGAAGGTGCAGATGCTTTTGTTAACGTTACAATGACCTATACAGTATGTGATTTAATAAAAAGATTAGGTGATAGAATTGTTGAAAAAGGAAAATTTCTAACTGATGATTTAGCAAAAGCAATAATTAAAATAAAGCCGGAGCTTGCGTCTAATATCAAGGACTGGAAAAAAATCATTACACCTGCTGATTTAAAAAATCATAAGCTTACTGAATTGTTAAAAAATCCAAGGTTGTTAAATATTTTTAAAACCAGCAGCGATGATGCAATAAAGAATGTAATGCCTGCGCTAGACAAGGCTCTTGATATAGCGGAGACACATAAAAATAACGTAGGAATTATTACAACTATAGCCGCATCTGTTCTGGCAGCAAATATAATTACCCCATACCTCAGAAATATCATTGCTTCAAAATTACAAAAACATTCAATAAAACAAGAAGCTGTTGAAATTAGAAAACGCCAGATTACGGAAAATATTACTACTAAAAGACCGCTTCCACCGTCATTTAAGGCTTTTAAAAATTATAATCCTTACCATGATGTGAGTGTATAATTGGGATTGAAGCAATAATATGTTTTTTATAAACTAAAGAAAAATGAATTATTTATAGAGGAAGTATTTATGTTGTTCTTTAGTTTTGTATACAATATTGTTCTGATTTTTGCTGCAATCTTATTACTGCCGGTAATTCTAGTTGCATTGATAGCAGTCCCAAAGTTTAGAGCAGGCTTCTGGACAAAACTAGGATTCTATAAAAATATGAATCTGAATCATGAAAAAGAAACAATTTTCTTTCATGCTGTTTCTGTCGGTGAAGTAAATGCAATTGAAGCTCTTGTCAAAAAGACAAGAGAAGTTTTGCCCGATGTTAATATTGTTTTGTCGACGACTACAAAAACAGGTCAGGAAATAGCACACAAAAAGCTTTCTGATACGGTTAATGCAATCACTTATTTCCCTTTTGATTTCTTTTTCAGTGTTCTTTCTTTCTTGAATACTGTTAAACCTGACAAAATTATTATTGCAGAAACTGAAATATGGCCGGATTTTGTATACCTTGCAAAGAAAAAAAATATACCTGTGTATATTATAAACGGAAGACTGTCTCCTCATTCATATAATGGTTACAAGAAATTTTCTTTCTTTTTTAAACTTGTACTGGCACAGTACAAGGGTATCTTTATGCAAACACAGGATGATGTAAAAAGAATCATTGATGTTGGCGCAAATCCTGAAATTACTAAATTTATGGGCAATTTAAAATTTGATATAAAACCTACAATGAATAAAGAGCAAATTACCGAACTTGCAAACGGTCTTAAGCTTAACGGTGCCAAAATGATTGTTGCAGCAAGTACTCATAAGGGTGAAGATGAAATTATTTTGTCAGTATTTAAAAAACTCAAGAAAGATTTTCCTGAGTTACGACTGCTTCTTGCCCCCAGACACCCGGAAAGGTATGAAAAAGTTACAGAATTATTAAAAAAATCCGGTTTTAAATTCGGTAAAAGAAGCTGCAAAGATACTTTTGAAAATAATGATATAATTATGCTGGATACAATGGGTGAATTGATGAAGATGTTCTCTATATGTCATTTTGCATATATAGGAGGAAGCTTTTCAAACACAGGCGGACATAATCCTCTTGAGGCAAATATATGGGAAAAACCTGTTGTATCAGGCGATTGTATATTCAATTTCAAAGATATATACGCATATCTTACAAAGACAAATGCGGCTAAACTTGCTTCTACAGAAGATGAGTTGCTTGGTGATATGAAATACTTGCTGGAGGATGAATCCTTCTATAAACAGGCATGCGAGGATACAAGAAAAATATTTGAAGAAAACTCCGGCGCTGTTAATTTTGTTATCAATGTTTTGAATGACCATAGATATTCAAAAATATGATAATATAAGTTTATGCAAGAAAGCTATCTGAAAGACAATACTGATATATCATATCCTTTCCCGTTCTGCTTGAACCGGGAAAATCTGGATAACCTTTTGAATTTTTATTCTTCTCATAAAGCGCAGATTTGTCTTTTAGAAGGCCGCTCAGGCTCATTTAAAACCGAATTGCTCCAATATTCTCTTAATTATCTTAAAGATGATGTGCTTTTGTTTAAATTTAAATGTTTTGAAGGCAGTACTCTTGATGATATTTTTCTTTCTTTTTTTGAAGATTTAAAAAAATATTCACAACAAAAAAAAATTTCTTTTACAAAAATAGAAACGAACTCGCTTTCTAAAAGAATAAATACATATCTAAATCATATAACATTGCCTTGTTTGATAATTATTGATTCTCTTGAAAATATATTTAACCGGAGCAACAAATCTGTACAAAATGAAATACTTGCATATATAAAGCACCTCAATTCAATGAATAAGTTTAAAATTGTTTTAATTTCTTCTTTTTTTGATGCTGATTTTCAAGCAGAATTGCAAAATAAGATTAACTTGAGAATTCAGGCGTTTGATAAAGAACAGGTAAAAAACTATTTTGAGCACTACTCAATCTTATTTGATGAGTCTGATGACCTGGAGAATTTTTTCGATATAACAAGGGGTAATACACTTTATTCACAACTAACAGCAAACTTAATAACAGCTCTAAAAATAAATATATCGCCTTTGTTAAATGAATTTTCAACTAAAAAAATATCTTTTGAAGATTTTTTGCTGCAAAAAATAATTACATTTATTCCCGAAACTGTCAAAAAATATCTGTATACTTTATCACTGCTCAATGAAGGGATGACAGAATCATATTTGATATCACAGGGATTTTTTACAAAAGACCAGATTCTTTATCTTACAGATAAATCTATATTGACTAAAGAATATGGCTTTTTATTTTTGAAGCCTTATTTAAAACACTATTTACAAAGCTCTATTGCTCATTTTGAAAAAATGAAAATACATAAATACTGGCGTGATTTCTACTCTTCACAGCTTCCTTTGCCACCTAACAATCGTGTTATTTTAATATCAAGAAATACAATGAGAGCTCAGATTCAATATCATTCATCTTTTATTATTGAAAAAGGCAGCAATGTAAAAAATCAAGCAGATATGTCTCTAATGAGTTATCTGAACAGTAATCTTACCGCATGGAATATTAAAAATACTAATATAGAAGAAGAGAATGAAGAAAAACAACAGCAGGATGAACACAAAAAAAGACCGGAACC
Source organism: uncultured bacterium (assembly GCA_949296245.1). Taxonomy (GTDB): domain Bacteria; phylum Cyanobacteriota; class Vampirovibrionia; order Gastranaerophilales; family Gastranaerophilaceae; genus Limenecus. The sequence continues at coordinate 30,164 of CASFNW010000016.1, read as the reverse complement.
CCCTAAAAGTATTCAAAATCGTGATAAAAGATTTGAAAAATACGCACTTACTAAAGACGAAATTTCACTTTTAAGTCTTCCTGTTGATATGCAAAAAAAAGAAGAAACAGTTGCCAAGGAAAAACTATACCGAACATTTGAACAAAAAGAAGAAGAGTTAATTTCAAGGAAAAATGAAAAGTCATTAAAAGAAATTTTTGATAAAGCATCTGAATTGGAAAATTCTCATGATTTTGAAACTGCCTATACTGTGTATTGTTCTATGCTTACGCTTAAATCTAATGAAGCCTTCTATGACTATGAACCTTTAATAATAGAAAAATTGGCATTTTGTTCACACAAAATGAATAAGACAACTGATGCTATTGATTTTTATAATAAACTTACAGAAATTTATTCTGCCAGAAATAATCCGGAAAAAGTAAACGAAGTCAGATTAAAAATTGCGGCAATCTATAAAGAAACGTACAAAATAAACCATGCACGAGTGATTTTTGAAAATTTTGTGAATAAAAAAACGCAAGCTTCAGACAACATAATATTTCATTCATATGTTGAACTTGCAGAAATTGAGGAAGATTTATCAAATACAGAAAAAGCTGTAGAGTATTATAAAAAAGCATTTGCTTTACTCAATTCTACTATTAGTTTGGAACCAAACTATTTGGCACAGGCTTATTTTAAATATGCACTAATACTTGATGATTATAACCAGACACATGCAGCTTTGGATTTTTATCAAAAAAGTGTGAATACAGCATCTGAAAATTGTATATACAAGTCTGCAGCTTATACCAATATTGCAGAAATTATAAAAGAGTCAGGAAATTTAAAAATGGCTTCTGATTATTACAAAATGGCTTTGAAAACCGACCTTGCTCAATCTAATTATGAGGGTATTTATTATATATGTTTGAAACTTGCGCAGTTGTATGAATCTATCAATCCCTCACAAGTTCTTAATTGGCTGTTAAAATCGCTTTCTGCGGCAAAAAGAACAAAGGATAATCTTTATATTACAAATGCATATATTGAAGCTGGCGATTACTATAATAATAAAGCAAATTATCAAAAGAGCTTTAAAGCTTATCTTCTTGCCCATAAAAATTTTGTGCAGATGAAACCTTCTCAGGAAGAGAGTAAATCACTTGAGATGCGTATTGATAATATAAAGAATAAACTATCAAAAGAGCAGATTTTAAAAATAGAAAAAGAAGTGAACCAGAATGATTGAAAGAGCCCAAATTGAATTAATAGAAAAATTAACAGGTAATAAAATTTCAAAGAATGCTGAGCAACAGCTAAATGATTTTGAAAAAATTTTTAAAATCTATAATTCCCATACAAATCTAGTAAGCAAAAATGATGAAAAAAATCTCTTTGAAAAACATATTTATGATTCACTAAACTTATGTCTATTCTTTAAAAAGTATAATATAAAATCAAATACAAAAATTTTGGATGTAGGTACAGGCGGAGGATTCCCTTCTATACCACTAAGTATTTTATATCCGGATATGCAGATTTATCCGGTTGATTCGATTGCAAAAAAAATAGGATTTGTTGAACTTGTACAAAAAGAATTGCGTCTGGATAATTTACATCCGTTATGCTGCCGTATAGAAGAGATTTCAAATGATTACAGAGAGTTTTTTGATATTGTAACATCACGTGCAGTTGCACAATTAAATATACTTTTAGAATATTCAATACCCTATACAAAAATAAACGGATATGTAGTTGCTTTTAAATCAAAAAACGCCGATGAGGAGCTTGACTCTGCAAAAAATGCTCTGGCTGTTTTACAAAGCAAAACTGCAGATCGTATCAAATACAATCTGCCGCTGCTAGAAAAGCATGACAGAGAATTAGTTGTCATACAAAAACTTCAATCTGTTGCTGATATTTACCCGAGAAAATCAGGTTTACCAAAGAAAAATCCTCTTTAGGAGTCTTATTTACCCCATTGCCGCGATTTTCTCATCCGGAAAATTTTTCTGCACAATAACTTTTTGCTGTACTGGTTCATGTTGTATAAAACCTACCGGTCTTCTTTTGTTACCTCCAGATGCCTTTATATTCTGGCTTATGTATTTATCAAGCCCTTTATAAAAATCCTCTTCAGTCAGTATTATATTTTTTATGTCTTCTTCTTTAATTAAATCCTGCTCGATTTTTTCAAATATATTGAGCCTTTCAAAGGCCATATCATAAGCATTGTCATTAATATATTTTAGATCTGAGCCATTTAATCCTTTTTCAAAGAGCCTTTGGGCAAATTTGTTTTTATCAAAATTTTTATCAATGTTAAAATTTTTAAGTTGTTTATCTAAAATATCTTTAATATCATCTAAATCAGGTGCCTTTATTTCCAATTGTTTTCCGAGTCTGCCGCCTCTTACAATTGCATCGTCAAGCATTTCGATTTTGTTTGTTGTGGATATCACAAAGACCTGATCATTATTTTTTTCCAAATCACTCAGCAGGCTTAGTATCTGATTAAGTTCATCAGCGGCATAAGGCTGGAGTGAGCTTCTTTGTTTAAAAACCGCATCACATTCATCTACAAGAATTATACTTGGCTGATTGTCAATGGCATCTTGAAAGAGTTTTCTCCAGTTCGCTTCTGTCTGTCCTACCAGTCCTCCTCTTAAAGAACCGGCATTAACTTCAAAATAGCTTGCACCAGCGTCATTAGCAAGAGCTTTTGCAACAAATGTCTTGCCGGTTCCGGGAGGTCCGTATAGAATGATACCATGGTTAAGATTTCTGTGAGTGTATAATTCAGGCTTTTTTATAGGATAAAGGATATTTTTCTTGAGCTCTTTAATGACATCTTTCATCCCTCCTACATCTGAAAGTCCAAATGTCTTTGCTGCAGATTCATCAGTAAACAAATCTTTAAAAGTCTTTTTGTTTATATTATCTATTGATTTTTTTACATCATCAGTTTTATTTATCGGTATAGAAAAATTAGGCCTTAACATGCTAAGATTTTCGCTTGATTTTTCTTTTATGCTGAATTTAAATGTTTTGTCAGGAAATTTTAGTATATCCATACCCAAATTTTCGCCAATATGAACTTTTGCATCTTCTTGCAGCCATATACTGCTTTTGGATCCTACAAGATAATCTTTCTTTTCTAAATTCATAATAAGGATAGGGTTTTCACCAAGATTGATTAACCCGGGTGCCAAATCTGTTCTTACAATAGCAATTGCTTCCGGTATATTTTCTTCAGGTACAAAAAATATTCTTTTTATTACATCATCAAAAACTCCGGATGCCTTATTTAAAAGCGACTGTGCTATTTTTTTATTCCTTGCTGCTAATATTAAATCAGATGAGCCTATTATTTCGTACAATGAAGCAATTCTTTCCTCAAAAGGAATTTCTTTTATGACAGAAGGAATTAGTGAGCCTATTTTTTCTATCCCTTTAAAAGCGATTCTATTATTTTTATTTATAAGAAGATGTCCATAATTATAATCAATAAGAGGATTCATTTGCTGCTGACTTGTCATGTTAGTATTACAAGATTGAAGATTGTTGTTTAACACATTTTGGGGTTCGTTTATTTGTATATGTTTTCCATAATTTGTCTTGTAAGTATTGATAGAAGTAATTTTCATTTGTAAGTTTTCCCTTATATTGTCTATGGACTAAGTCTAAAATTTCAAAAAAAAACCGCTTATCTTTTCAGACTCGCGGATGCAATTTTATAGATAAAGTGTGTTTTTAACAATTATTTTTTACTGTTACATACGCGGGTTTAAGATTGCCAATTCGCATCAGACGAATAATTGACCACAATGCACGGAATATAAATCCTGTATTAAACAAAGAAGTATGATGACAGTGTTGTTTTATTACAATAATTTCGACCAATTTATTTTTGCTCCATTTATTAATACTACATTTGTAAATGTATTATATATAAACTACACTATGTTTTGGTTTTCGTCAACACCCTGTTATCTGTGTAGTAATTTGTTGAAAAATAGAAATTTACATAAAATTTTCTTAAAACAACAAAATTTTTATCAAATATTTTTATATTTTAATCAATTTTTTTATGAAAATTGAAAATAATAGTATTTTTTTTAATTATTATTGTATGTTTAACACTTTATTTTTTGTTACATTTCTTAACAATCGCTAAAGCAAGAATTTATGCATTTACATATTCTTGTTGATTATGTTCTTCATTGTCATCTGTTTCTATATAATTATAGTGACACATTTGAGCTACTGTTTTTCCCCATTGTTCAATGATTTCTTCCTGCGGTAATTCATAAGAAATAGGTTTTCCTATTTGTACTATTACTTTTGCTCCAAAAGGAATCCAATTATATTTTTCACATCCCTTTATAGAAACAGGAAGGATATCCCATTTTGCAGCTTTGGCAATAACAGCAAAACCTTTATTTATTTTTTCAATTGTTTTGTTTCTTCTTATCCCTCCCTGAGGAAAAATACCCAGAAGCCAGTTCGTTTTATATAAGTCCTTTACTGTTTTTATCGTCGAAACTTCTAATTTTTCTCTGTTTACAGCAAAAGCTCCGAGCCAATCCATGTTAAAACGGAATAAAAATCCTTCATCTTCAAACAATTCTTTCTTTGCCATATATGCAATAGGCTTTCTGATTGCTACTGATACCAGAAAAGGGTCAAGATAGGAGATATGGTTTGCTGCACAAATAAACTTTTTGTTTTTAGGGATATTTTCTCTGCCCTTTATTTCAAATTTGTAAAAGAACCAGAACACCGGTATGGCAACAAAAATACACCATAATGCCTGATAGAGCATTCTTATAATATTAAATTCCTTTGCATATCTTCTTGCATAATTCCTTGTCATTCAATACCCCTAATTCCAGTTATTATAAACTATTCTAATACATATTCTTTGCCGGTTAAATCAGATATAACATTGCACCACTGCTGCATCATATCATCTATGTTGTCGCTGTATGGTATCATTTTTCCAATTTTGATTGTGAGATTGGAAGAAAACGGCCATTTAGGTTTTTTATCAGAACCAATAATTGCAACCGGCAGTATTCCTGTTTTTGTGGCTTTTGCAAAAGAAGCAAAGCCTTTTGATATTTTTTCTATTCTGTCACTGGAATCTCTAGTTCCTTGCGGGAAAAGCCCAAGCATCCATTTTGTATTTTTTATGTTCAATGCTGTTTTTATTGTGGATACTTCTACTTTATCTCTTCTGACAGCAAAGGCACCGCAAAAATCCATCAATAATCTGGAAAAGAATTTTTCGAACAATTCTTCTTTTGCCATAAATGCTATAGGTAAATCAAGAGCAAATGGCAGCAAAAACGGGTCTCTGCCTGATATATGGTTTGCTGCAACTATAAATTTGTCTTCATCAGGAATATTTTCTTTACCTTCAACATGGTAATTGTACATTAATTTGATGTATGCACCAAAAAATATATTGCAAGTAACCCACTGAAATATAGTCCTGAATTTGTTATAAATTTTTGCATCTCTTTTTGAAAAAGTACTCATTTCTGTATTTCCCCAACAATTTCTTTAAGCACTTTATAATATTGTAGCAAAAATAAATTGTTATATCCAATAATCCTGCTGGCTATAAGTCCATAACCTTTAGTATATCATCAAGTTGTGAAGTCGTCTTTTTGACTTCACATCCTGAATATTTTATTGCGGAATCAGGATCTTTTAGTCCGTTGCCGGTTAATATGCAGACAATTTTCTTCCCGTTTTCAACAAGACCCATCTTCATAGCTTTTATAACACCTGCTACAGATGCTGCACTGGCAGGCTCTGCGAGAATGCCCTCAGATGAAGCAAGGAGCTTGTATGCTTCTATAATCTGTTCATCTGTTACAAAGTTTATAATACCTCCTGATTTATCACGTGCATTTTCAGCCTGTTTCCAGCTTGCCGGATTACCGATTCTTATTGCTGTTGCTATAGTTTCAGGCTTCATAATTCTCTCGCCTTTTACTATTGCAGCTGCACCTTCTGCTTCAAATCCCATCATCTTAGGAACATGTGTAGATTTTCCGATATTATAGTATTCTTCATAACCTTTAAAATATGCTGTTATATTTCCGGCATTTCCAACAGGTATAAAATGATAATCCGGTGCATCGCCTAACGCATCACAAATTTCAAAGGCACCGGTTTTTTGTCCTTCTATTCTGTACGGGTTAACAGAGTTTACAAGAGTAACAGGATATTTTTCAGAAATTTCGATTACTCTCTCAAGTGCTTCATCAAAATTTCCTTTGATTGCGATAATTTCGGCTCCGTACATCATAGCCTGTGACAATTTGCCAAGGGCAATATACCCGTCAGGGATAAGCACGTATGTTTTTAATCCCGCTTTAGCTCCGTATGCAGCAGCTGCTGCTGAAGTATTACCTGTTGAAGCGCAGATAATAGCTTTTGCACCGGCTTCTTTTGCTTTTGTAACAGCCATAGTCATACCACGGTCTTTAAAGCTTCCGGTTGGGTTTGCTCCTTCAAATTTCAGATAAATTTCACAGTCAAGTCCGATTTTTTTTGCAAGATTATCCGCTTTTATTAATGGTGTGTTCCCCTCATTAAGAGTTACAATTTCAGTCGTATCACTTACAGGAAGATATTTTCTGTATCTGTTTATTAAGCCTTTATAATGACCTGTCTGTTGAAAATTATTCATTTTGTTTACTCCATTACTCTTATTATGTTGTTTATCTTTAAAATATTTGGATTTTTTTCAAGTTCGCTGATTGCTGATTTAATATTTTCTTCTTTACAGGATTCAGTGATTACTACAATATCAGCTGTATTTTGTTCATCAATACCTTTTTGCAGTACACTTGCAAGGCTGATATTATGCCTTCCGCAGATTTCGCCTATATTGCCGATTACGCCCGGTGTATTTGAAGCAGTTATAGCAATATAATATTTATTTATTGTATCATTTATATCTATCTGTAGTGCATTTACACTATGAGCACACTTCATTAAAGGCAGCATTTCGCTTGAGCCAATACTTTTTGCAATAGCAAGGATATCGCCGAGAACAGAACTTGCAGTCGGAAACATGCCTGCACCCGGTCCTGCAAACATAACACGTCCAACAGGGAAACCCTCCAGCACAACACTGTTTGTAACTCCGTTTATGCTTGCCAGACAGTCTTTTAACGGAATAAGCATTGGATGTACTCTTACGTCTGCTTTATTATCTTCTGTAAGTTTTGCAAGTGCTATTAGTTTTATCCTGTATCCAAGTTCTTTTGCAAATTTCATATCTTTTGCACTGATTTTTGTGATACCTTCTCTGTAAATTTTATTTATATCAACTCTTTGATTAAGAGCTATAGTTGCAAGCGTCGCAATTTTGTACGCAGAATCAAAGCCTTCGACATCACCTGTCGGGTCAGTTTCTGCATACCCCAGCTTTTGTGCTTCTTTTAAAACTTCTTCATAGGAGACGCCGTCTTTTTCCATTTTAGTTAAAATGTAATTTGTTGTGCCGTTTAGTATAGCTTCTATTGTACGGATTTTATTTCCTGCAAGCGTTGTTTTTATAGGCATTATAATCGGTATACCGCCGGCAATTGCAGCTTCGTATAGGATAACTGTATTATTCTCATTTGCAAGATTGAAAAGCTCCTGACCTTTTTTAGCAAGAAGCTCTTTATTTGCGGTTACTATATGCTTACCGTTTAAAATAGCTGTTTTTAATAAATCATAAGCCGGTTCTATTCCGCCTATTACTTCTACTACTATATCCACTTCAGGGTTATTAACTATTTCAAACGGATTATCCGTCAGTATGGACTGGTCAAGATTTTCTATATCTCTTTTTTTGTTTATATTTTTTACTGCAATTTTAGCAATTTCTATATTCTCAAAGTCTTTTAAAACTTTTACGACGCCGGTACCTACAGTGCCCAGACCAATCAATCCTATTTTAACCTTTTGTTCCATTAATTTTCCCCGTATAGTTAAATGTATTATATGTTATTAAACCATAAAAACACAAAGAAAATAGATGGGTTTATTTGTATTAATAAACAAAAAATAAAAGGGCACTTTTCGTGCCCTTGAAACCTACCATACTTTATTATAAACCGAGGAATAAATTATTTTTATTTTTTATTAAGCAGTTCTGCCATATATTGCTTCTTCAGTTTCCTCTATGACTTTTCTGAGATTTTCAAATGCACTTATGCATTTACCTTTAGGAGATTCTTCATTGTCTCTTTCTCCAAGTGCATTATTAGCCTCTGCAAGAGATTGCATAGTTGCATTCATTTGTGCTACTGCGTTATCAAGTGCTGTTTTTTGTTCATCAGTACAACTCGGCAGAGCTTTAATATCGATTACTCTTTCATTTAATTTTTCAACTACTTTATCAAGTATCGGCTTAGCATTGTCATGTCCAAACGGATTGCTGGATTCACCTGAATTGTCATAGTGATCAAAGTCACCCCAGAATTTTCTAATCCATGTATTGCCATCGGGATCAATTTCATCATATGCATTTAAGAACTCAACAACGTTATATTTGTTTGTTTTATCTATTGAATTTCTTAATTTTTCTTTATTGGTACCTGCACCATCCATTGCATTGTAAGACAATTGTGCTGCGCCGCTCATATCAGCGACATGTCCGTCTGCATAGTTAGGTGATCTTGTTGCTTTGGTTGTATCATCTGTGCCGTCATCATCCTCACCCAGCTTATCTGTATGAGCTTTTATTATACTCTTTAGTTTAATAAAGTCATCCCTGTCTATTTTTCCGGTTTTTGCATATTTACCAGCAATTTCCCGGATTTGATTGAATTCGTCTTCGCTTAATTCAGGATTTTCATTTGTCATATAATCATTAATCAAATCCATCAATCTTTGCAGCATAGTTACTTCTGTTCCGTCTTTCAGTGTTATTTTTTCACTAAAAGCTTCCTGCCATTTAGGATCTGCGCCTAATCTGCCGATGAATGAAGACACATCAGATTCATCTATTTTGTCTGCAAATCCTGAATTGCTATTGCTATTATTTACATTACTATTGCTATTTGCGTTATTTACAGACGGGAAGAAGTTATTCCAGTTTATATTAGTATTTGTATTTGCAGAAAGACCCATCATCATTTGTTGATACCATGATGCCATTTTTGCCATATAAGCATCCAGAGCCGGTTTCATTTTTGCATTGAACAACGCAACCTGATTTACAAGATTGTTTGTATTTACGTCAAAATTGAATAATTGTACGTCGTTCAATGTTCCAATCGAGTCTTGAGGAGACATTCCCGAAAGATCAAAAGACCACAAGTTTGTCGGCATTGCACTGTATCCTGTATATATAGTATCAGGTATCCAGTAATTACTATTTCCGTTAACTCCAATTCCGTAAGCCATTATCTTGTCCCCTAATATTCCTTTTAAATTTATTTCCTCTAAAATAAAGACTTTTTTAATTCAGCCTTTTTAAATTCCTCGTTCCTGTATTAATATAAAAAATTTTTATGATTAAAAATTGCCTTTTTGACAAATATTTAGTTTACAAAACTTAACATTAATCTTCAACAATGCCTTAAGTGTTTTCATGCTAGAATCTTACATGTAATTGTTAAAAAGATGAGGTTAGTAAATTATGACAGAATTATCACCTTTACAAAAAGCAAGATTAGCTTTTAAACCTGTACTGCCTTCTACATTAGCTGCAGGCATTAAAAAAGTAGAAGTTATAGAAGGCGGCAAAACAGAATGCGTAAAAGATCAAGAACAGATTAAAAAACTTTTTGCTAATACATACGGCAAATGCACAGTAACTTTTAAATCAGGCGAAGAACAAAACTTTGCAGCAAGAAATGTCGGCGTAATTCTTTCAGGCGGTCAGGCTCCCGGCGGACACAATGTAGTTGCAGGTTTGTATGACGCTCTGAAACAAGCTAATCCTGACAGCAAATTATACGGTTTTCTTGGCGGTCCGTCAGGTATTATAGATGGTGAATATATTGAATTTACAGACGAAATTATTGATGCATACAGAAACACAGGCGGTTTTGATATCATCGGTTCCGGCAGAACTAAGCTGGAAACAGAAGAACAGTTTGAGAAATCTCTTGAAAACTGCAAAAAACTCAATATTTCCGGTATTGTTATAATTGGCGGTGACGATTCTAATACTAACGCGGCAATGCTTGCAGAATGGTTTGTTTCTAAAAATGCAGGTATTCAGGTAATCGGCTGCCCAAAGACAATTGACGGCGACTTAAAAAATGAGCAGATTGAAATTTCTTTCGGTTTTGACACAGCTACAAAAACTTATGCAGAACTTGTCGGTAATATTCAAAGAGACGTTAATTCTGCAAAAAAATACTGGCACTTTGTTAAAGTTATGGGAAGAAGTGCAACACACGTAGCTCTGGAAGTTGCTTTGCAAACTCAGCCTAACATCACTTTGATTTCAGAAGAAGTTGAAGAAAAGAAAATGTCATTAAAACAAATCGTTGACTATATGGCAGACATCATTGCAAGACGTGCAAATGACGGCAAAAACTTTGGCGTTGCATTGATTCCGGAAGGTTTGATTGAATTTATCCCTGAGATGAAGACAATGATTGCAAACCTTAATGATGTTATGTCTACATTAGAACAGGATGCATCATACAACAAGCTGACTGTTCCTGCTGACAGATTCGACTTTATTGAAAGCAGACTTGAACCTGAAAATGCAAAAGTGTTTGAATCTCTTCCTGTTTTAATCAAAGCTCAATTGCTTATGGACAGAGATCCTCACGGTAATGTTCAGGTTTCTAAAATCGAAACAGAAAAACTGCTTATCGAAATGATTAAGGTAAAACTTGACCAGATGAAATCCCAAGGCGAGTTTATGGGCAAATTCTCTGACCAGTGCCATTTCTTCGGCTACGAAGGAAGATGCGCATTCCCGTCTAACTTTGATGCAAATTACTGCTATGCATTGGGCTACAATGCATATGCTTTAATCCAATCCGGTTTGACAGGTTATCTTTCTTCCGTAAGAAACCTTACAGCTCCTTCTACAGAATGGATAGCCGGCGGTGTACCTCTTACAATGATGATGAATATGGAAAGACGCCACGGACAGATGAAGCCTGTTATACAAAAGGCTCTTGTTAAACTTGACGGGCCTGTATTTAAAAAACTCGAAGCCAACAGAGAAAACTGGGCTATGAACGATGAATACGTATTTCCTGGCTCAATCCAGTACTGGGGTCCGAGCGAAGTTTGTGATATAACAACACAGACACTAAAACTAGAAAGAGAAGCTGCTTTAGCTTCTGTATAAAATAGTATAAAATTAACTGACAAAAGCGGATACTATCATCCGCTTTTGTTTTTTTATAATATCTGTTAATCTTAATAATATTTATGAAATATAATAAAAAGCTAAGTGAAAAATGGAAGATTTGCAGTTTTTGCAAATATATAAAGTTCTGTACAGTCGGTCAGTGCAGAATAAAGGATCTTGCGGACAATCCTGTTGCGTATAATGACATAGGCTGCTTTGATTATGAAATATATAAAGCGTCTGCTAACAAAACAAAGCAGCTCGGATTGTTTAAATAATTCTTGACATGACAGTATGTGCCCTATACTATATATATTACGGATGATTTGGGTGTCCGGTAAAAAATAACTGAATATTGGGGCGTCGCCAAGTGGTAAGGCAGCTGGTTTTGGTCCAGCCATTCCGGAGGTTCGAATCCTTCCGCCCCAGCCATAAAAGCTCTCTTTTTGAGGGCTTTTATTATTGCGTAAGGATTCGAACAAGTTCTCATCCCCTCTCGAAAAACGATACTCAATCGTTTTTCTCGGCAGAGTTCAGTAGGTCAGCATTACTATGCTGACAAATAATTTTGTCGGAGTTGTAAATCCGACCTACTAATTAAAACAGAGTCTAATGTATTTATCTTCAAAATTTTCTAAACGCTGACGCTAACGAAAATTTTGTTCGTAAATACAAAGAGTCTGTAATCAAGGTTACAACAATACAAAGAGTCTGTAATCAAGGTTACAACGGCAGAGCCGTCTTACACTTCGTGTGCAGCTTCGCTGCTAATTGATTTTCTCATAATAAATATTATCAATATATAAATCTGTCATTGAATTACGTAACATTTACAAGAATGACAGATTATTAAGTTGGACAGTTATGCCCGACCTACAAACTTTCTATAGTTCGCCGCAGCTTGCAAAGAAAAGAATGCAAAATCCGCTGAATAATACATTTTTATTAATACTCTGAACGTTTTTTGTCACAAATAAATACACAACATGCCTGTATAATGTATAATAACAATGTAGGGATTCTATATATTTATTTGAGGTAAATTTATGAAACGTGCAATTATAATGGTTATAGATTCTATGGGCTGCGGGGCAATGCCGGATTGCAGAGATTACAATGACATTCCGGAATGCAATACTCTGTGCAATGTTGCAAAAGCGAACGGTGGCTTGCATCTGCCTACTATGCAAAAGATGGGCATAGGTAATCTCGGAGATGTAATGGGTGCAGCACCCGAAGAAAATACAATTGCACAATACGGAATAATGAAAGAAGTCTCTAAAGGTAAGGACACAACAACCGGACACTGGGAGATTGCGGGTCTTGTTCTGGATGAGCCTTTTAAAGTCTATCCTCATGGCTTTCCTGATGATGTGATAAATGAATTTATAGAAAAAACAGGCTGCAAAGGGATTTTAGGCAATTATCCGGCATCGGGCACAAAAATAATTGAAGACCTGAATGAAGAACATCACAAAACCAAATTCCCTATTATTTACACAAGTGCTGACAGTGTATTTCAAATAGCGGTAGATGTAGATGTTATACCGTTAGAGGAACTCTACAGAATGTGTCATATAGCAAGAGAAATCCTTAAAGGTGAAAATAACGTATCACGTGTTATTGCCCGTCCGTATCACATCGTTGACGGAAAGCCGGTACGTATTTCAAAAGACAGAAGAGATTATTCTGTGGAACCGCCCAAACCGACTATGTTGAATGAAATACTAAATGCAGGCGGCAGAGTTGTCGCCATAGGTAAGATTGAAGATATTTATGTAAAATCTGGCATTTCTCATGCAATTCATACAGGTTCTAACAGAGAAGGGCTTGAGTTGACCCTTAAAGCAGTCAGCAATACTTTGGATTTAAATAAAATTAAAATAGCTGATTCCAAAGAACCTCCTGAGAGTGAATTGATTTTTACAAATCTGGTTGATACTGATATGCTATACGGTCACAGAAACAACTGGAAAGGCTACGGACAGGCTATAGAAGAAATTGATGCATTTTTGCCTCAAATTATGGACAAAATGACAGAGGATGACATATTGTTTATAACAGCAGACCATGGATGTGACCCTACAGTACCGGGTACTGATCATACACGAGAACAGGTTCCATTGCTGATTTATTCAAAAGCTCTTGATTTTAAACCCGCAAATCTCAGTATTTTACCGACATTTGCGTATGTTGCCGACGAAGTAAAAAAATGGCTCGGGGTATAAATCCTTCTTTACGCTTAAAAGAAAATATGCTATTTTATTGATGTTATGAACAAGTATGTACGCTGGTATGATAAAGATCCTGATTTGAGTCATTTAATGACTTTTATTGAAAATCTTTCCGATGATATAAGAGAAGAAATTGCACAGGATTTGATTCAAATAATTCTCAGCGAAATAAAAACAAATAAAGACAGTGAAATATCGCTGCTATCTGAAAATAAAATTACTGAATACAGAAGGTGGTACGATAAAAATATTTCATTACACTCTGCTGTAGAAATAATAAAAAATCTCGATGATGATAAAAGAAAAGAAATAATATCATTATTAATGGAATCTATTGTACAAATACTGGCAGAATATAATAATGGTTCAAATGAAAAATAAAACAGTACTGGTTACAGGCGCATCTAAAGGCATAGGTAAAAGCATTGCAAAACGCTTGTCTTTGGAAGGTTATGATGTATATATATGTGCGCGCACAGAAACAACACTTAAAAATACAGCTCATGAAATAAATGCAGCAGGTTATTTTGTTTGCAACCTTATTGATGACAAAGCCAGTAAAAAATTAATGACAAACAATTTTGATATTCTTATAAACAATGCCGGTGATTATATTTATTCATCTGTTGAAAATACAAAAGATGACGATATAAAAAAGCTGATAAAACTTAATTGTGAAGTACCATACAGATTGATAAAATATGCAGTGCCTTATATGAAACAGAAAAAATGGGGCAGAATTGTAAATATCGGATCTATAAGCGGTGTCGTTGGTGAAGCTAATGCTTCGTTATATTCTATGACAAAATCTGCTTTTACTGGTTTAACAAAAGCGCTTGCGCTTGAACTTGCTCAGGATAATATTACGGTAAATACAATTAACCCGGGGTGGGTAGAAACAGAACTTGCCGAAAATGCTGTTTCTGTAAGTGATTTTTCTTATGAGGAAGAATTGGATATGATTCCGCAAAGGCGTTTCATCTGTCCGGATGAGATTGCAAACCTTGTAAAATATATCGTTTCCGATGAGGCCAAGGGCATGACCGGACAATCAATCAGTCTTTGTGCAGGTTTGAGTGCAGGGTAGAATTTATACTAAAGTTGTAGTTAAAATCACAACAAATCCTCCAAAAAGATGATTATTCGCCTTCCATATAATGATACTTTAGATAAGTATTCTAATTAAGATTATGAGTATCTAGTTAAATAAGGAAGGCAAGATTAAAATGAAAATCTCTCAAACAAATTTTTCAATTTTCAAGCCTATGTCTAAAGAAGAAAGACAGGAAGTACATTCCAATCCGTTTGGAATCAACTTTAAAGGCAATGTATTAACATCAGATGTATTTGAGTCTACAAAAGCAAAAGAAACAACAAACTCAACAAATCCGTTTGATTCATTTACTAAATTAACAAACAAATCAAAAATGGTAGCGAGTGCTTTTGTCGGTGGTATGAACTCATTTAACGAAGCTTTCCGTTCAAGAATAAACTCTATTATCTCTTTTGGCAGACAGATTAAAGATAATCTTGCAAATTCATGGGAAAAAGCTAAAAATACAGAAATTTCTCTTGATTTTAAAGGTTTGATGGAGTCAATTTCTTCAAAATTCGATAACACATACAGTGTAAATAATTTGCTGAAACGACCGGTTGATGACCTTTATACAATGCTGGCCATAGAACATGCTGCATACAAAGAAAGTCTGAAAGCGTAGGTGGAAGAATGAAAACAAACAGAATTGATAATATAATTGAAGCTCTTGGCAGACATGAAGACCCTAAATCCATTCAAGTTTTGGAAGAAATAGGAACAAATTCTGAAATTGATGAAATAAGAGAAAAAACAGCACAGGCTCTAATCAGAAAAAATTGTCCTGAATCATTAAAAATAGTCATAGCTTCCGCAGGAAAAGGTATTAATGACCTTAGTGCAAGAGTCGCTATGAGCTCTATAAATGAAATTCTTTCATTGAACGACAAAACAGAAGTGCTGAAAGTATTGGAAGAAACAATGAACAGTGCAGAAAAATCCGAAGTAAAAGATACTGCACGCTCAGTAAAAGCATTGATAACATATTCAATGTAAAATATAGATATTTCTATAAAAAAGCCCTCTTTAAAAGAGGGCTTTTTTATGCAATAAAGTGTCCTGCCGCCTGTGCTTTTGTCTGTTCATTTGGCTGAGCTGTTTGTTGCTGTTGAGACTGAACACCGAAAAATTTTGTTATCTCATCAGTAAAAGAGCCAAGCAGCGTTTGAATCTGAGAATCTGTTATTTTTAAATCTTCTATTTCAAGCTGAGAAAAATCTACTTCCCCGTTTTCATTTTTTTGATAATTGTCATTATCAAAAAGAGTTTCATTTCTTGCAGTATTAAAATTAGTTGTTTTTTGTAATTCTTCTTGCAAACTGAAACTTAATCTGTTTACCTGCATATAAATCTCCTTTTCGGCTTACTTATCCCTATCAGCTTTACATGAGATATATCGGTTTATATTTTCTAAAACTTTATATTTTTAAATAATATTTTAACAATAATTAACAAACTTCTTTTATACCGTCAGTTAAGGATTTTAGTCCCTCTATAACGATAAATCTGCTGTTATCAAACGGTATCTGGCATTTTGATTCCGTAATGAAAAATGTGGGACCTGAGCCGGACATAACAGCTTCCGGCAGCATTTTTTTTATTTCTTTCAGCTCATCATAGTCATTTATAACTGCCTGTTCAAGACTGTTGTATAACAGGCTGCTGTCAAATTTTTCTGCAATTTTTTCTGTATTATGAGGTATTTTTTTTAATATTTCAGGTAACTTTGAAAATTTTGTATATGCTTCTTTAGCCGAAATACCAAATTTTGATGGTTTTATAAGTGTAATATCCAAATCAGGTGTATTTATTTTTTTTATATTCTCACCTCTGCCCGTACACAATGCTGTTCCGCCCTGCAGACAGAAATTTAAGTCAGAGCCCAATGACGCGCACAATTCTTGTATTTCATTGTTACTGAGTACAAAATTAAACAGTTTATTCAAAGCAAAAAATGCTGCTGCTGCATCTGTACTGCCGCCCGCAAGGCCTGCTTCGACAGGAATATTCTTTTCTATATAAACTTCAATCTCCTTGTTTTTTATTTGTGCTTTTTCTAAAAATTTTTCAACAGCCTTATATACAAGGTTTTTGTTGTCATAAGGAATCTTATCGCTGTTGCCCGTCAATATTATTTTTGTTTCCGCCGCATCTTCTATAGTAAATGAAAGATAATCATAAAGGCTTATTGCCTGCATAATGCTTTTAATATTATGAAAACCATCGTCTCTCTTATTTAGGACTTCAAGTGTCAAATTTATTTTAGCAGGCGCAGCCACTTTTATCTTAAGCATTATTCTTTTTCAACTCCTCTGACAGCTGTGCAAATTCATCTATTGATAGAGTTTCTCCTCTGATATTTTCGTTCAGGTTAAGTTTTAGAAGTGTTTCTGACACTGACTCTTTATTAAACCCCGCATTAATCAAAGAATTCTTAAGATTTTTCCGTCTTGTTGCAAAGCAGGCTTTAATAACTCTTCTTAAAAAAGTATAATCGCTGACTTTTACTTTCGGATCTTTGTTTATGGTTATTCTAACGAGAGCGGAATCTACTTTTGGTGCAGGGTAGAAAGACCTTCTGCCTACTTTTTGAATCAGTTCAACATCAGCATTAAATTGAGTCAGAATAGACAATAAG
Organism: uncultured bacterium; assembly: GCA_949296245.1. Lineage (GTDB taxonomy): Bacteria > Cyanobacteriota > Vampirovibrionia > Gastranaerophilales > Gastranaerophilaceae > Limenecus. The sequence goes on along the minus strand of CASFNW010000016.1, from coordinate 12,876 downwards.
CCGTACTGTTTTGAGGGTGAATTTTCATCTGCAATTAGTCTTTGAGCGACTTCCCACTGCACCATAAGTATTATTTCCGATATATGATTTCTGTTTTCATTGTTTAAATCATCAATTTCACCGAGTAAATGAGCAAGAATAGGGCTTGTTATGTAATACGGTATATTTGCTATTACTTTAAATTTAGTATCTTCAAGGTCTTTTAACTGCGTTTTTAAAATATCATTGTGTATAAGATGAAAATTTTGCATTCTTATGTGCTGCAGGGCTTTGATTGCATCTTCATCAATTTCTACTGCATAAACTTTTTTTGCTTTTTTTACAAGGTTTTCCGTAACAAATCCGGCTCCAGGACCTATTTCCAGAATGGTATCATCTATTGATACTTCCTCAAGTATTCTTTCTATTACACTGTCATCAACAAGAAAGTTCTGACCGAGGCGTTTTTTTGTTTTAAATAATTTTGCTCTTAAAAAATAGTCGCTCATAAGTTGTATGATACAATAAAAAATATGATAATAATACCCGAATACCTTGCTATACATGAACCTGATGAAAAACTCCTTGAAATAATAAATAATAAGGAGTTTAACGACAGAGTTCTTTATGAAAAGCAGTCTGATTTTCATAATATAAAAGTTGTCGAAAATGAAATCGGACGTTTTTTGCATTACAAAGACACCTATCAGGCAGGGTTTATTGATACACCGGTATATAAAGGCAATCTGCCATATATCAACTATTTTGCAATTCCTTATCTTATTAACCCTGACATCAAAAATATTCTCTTAATCGGCTTTGGTACAGGAAAAATTGTCAATGATTGGGAAAAAATTTTTGACCACATTGATTGTATAGATGTTGTTGATATAGAAGAAAATATCTTTGATATAGCGAAAGAGTACTTTGATTTCAGAAAATCAGACAGAACCAATTTTTACCTGCAAGACGGCATTGTTTTTTTAAGAGAAAATAAAAAAAAATACGATTTGATAGTTGTCGATGTTGCATCTGATGACGGAATTGATGACCGTTTTTTGAGTGATGAGTATTTTAAACTTATAAATAAATCACTTTCAAATAAAGGACTGTTTGTATCGAATCTGTGCTCAAGTGCAGATTTTAAAAATGAGAACAATACATTTTTCCGCTCTGTTATTCAGACTTACAAATCTTATTTTAAACATTCGGCTGTATTCAAAGGCAATGAATCAGACAGGGTGTATTACAAAGCATTTTTTGATATTGATAAAAGGGTGATAGATATAACAAACGTTATATTAATATCTTCAAACTCTGCTTTTACTATATCTGATGATTACAGAAAAATTGAATCAGCAGGTATTGAAATAAAAAATTATATCAACGACTTGCAAATATTTTTATAACAACCGGATACAAAAATATAATATAAAACGGTATTAAAAATGCAGTTATAGAATAAGCAAAACGGTCAGGGAAAATCAACAATAAAATCTTTGTGCAAAATGCGCAAATAGTGTACAAAAATATTAAACCTGCAGAAATTAATATAATTTTCTTTTTTAAGTTATTTATAATTGAAAAATTTACTAATCTTCTCTCTAAAATCCATCCCGTAAAAATTCCCAGCATAAAACCGATTTTATAATAAACGCCGTGTTTCATTTCGACGGGGTTTATGCAATCTGCAAGAGGATTGAAACTTTGCATCTGTATATTACATTTTATATGTAAATACAAATAAAGAATTATTGTAAGTACTATCATTGTTAAATAAAAAATTAAATCCCTGTTTTGTCCTTTATCAATCCAATCTGTTAATTTTTCAGTTGCAAATATTAAAGCAATACCGGCAATTATTGATACAAGAACATCCTGCGGCGTATGCACACCTATATAATTTCTTGAAAAGGCAACAAGTAAAACAATAGTTATCATTAAATATCTGATTATCCGGTTATTCCACCATTTGTATGCAATACTGCCCCATACAGCCATTGCTCCTGCCGTATGTCCGCTCGGGAATGAATATCCGTCTGCAGCAGGCAGTGCGCTGTCTATAGGGGCTATTCTTGAGTCAATATACCAGGGGCGTTTTATGCATGCAGTCATTTTTAAAAAGACATTTGTATAAAGAGTAAGCCCGAACGTAAAAAATATAAATGTGCCGGCTTTTTTATTTATCCCCCAGTAAATAACAGCCATTACAAATACAGGTATCAATGCTTCTCCAAACCAGGTCACAGAAAGAAAAAAATTATCAAAAACTCCGTTAGTCAGTTCCCTGAAATTCTGCAACATCAGTAAATATTCTATCTGTATCGGCATAGTATTGAACATATTTACAATTGTAACGGGTTTAGAATTTTAAGGCAATTATTAAAGCCAAAATGTTTTTATATAAACATAGGTAGTAATTTCTTAGTGTGTGAAAAATGGAAAATATGCATTCAATCCCTCAGGGGCTTACTTCACCTAAAAAGGTGGTAAGCAATCGGCTTGAGGAAACTGCAAACAATTTAATAGAAAAGAATCCTGCAGTATCATTACCGCAGTTTGAGCCTGTAAGCAAAGACTATGCAAATGCTATGCGTTCTCTTGCAATGTCGCAGATAACTCTTGGTAATAAACCCGGATATTATTCTCCTGACATAATATACAGCAGATTCAGGCATTGATATTCTGTTTTAGATAAGCTTCAATAAAACCGTCTATCTCTCCGTCCATAACAGCGTCAACATTGCCGACTTCATAGCCTGTTCTGTGGTCTTTTACCATTTTGTACGGGTGAAAGACATAAGAACGTATTTGTGAGCCAAAATTTATATCAAAATTTTCGCCTTTTAATTCCGCCAGCTTTTTGTCGTGTTCAGCCTGCTTTATTGCAAGAAGTTTTGCAGCAAGCATTTGCATTGCAGTTTCTTTATTTTGCAGCTGTGAACGCTGCTGCTGGCATTTTACAACTATCCCTGTCGGCTTGTGTAATATACGTACGGCGGTTTCTACTTTATTTACATTCTGACCTCCAGCACCGCCCGAGCGCATTGTATCCACTTCTATATCTTCAGGAGGGATTGTTATAACTTTTTCAAAATCCTCTATAACAGGACTTACCTCTAAAGATGCAAAGCTTGTCTGGCGTTTTCCGTTTGCGTTGAAGGGCGAAATTCTGACAAGTCTATGAACGCCTCTTTCCGCTTTAGCAAGTCCAAATGCGTATTTACCGGTAACTTTTATTGTTGCTGACTTAATACCGGCTTCGTCTCCGTCTGATTTGTCTAAAAGCTCTACTTTCCAGCCTTTTTGTTCTGCCCAGCGTGTGTACATTCTAAGCAGCATCTGCGCCCAGTCCTGAGCATCTGTACCGCCCGCTCCTGCATTAACCGTCAAAATTGTATCATAAGAATCATACTCTCCGGACAAAGTCATTTGAACTTCCCACTCATTCATCTCTTTTTCTAGAGAATCAAGAGTATTTTGGAGCTCTTCCCACAGAGATTCATCTTCTGTTTCATTATAAAGCTCTATCAGGACATTACAATCATCAATTTGTTTATCCCAGTTTTTTGCTTTTTCAATATTATTTTTACATTCAGTTAGTTCTTGAGATAGTTTTGCTGCAGCCTGAGGGGCTGACCAGATATCTTCGCTTTGCAGTCTTAAATCAATATCTTTTGCTCTTGCTTCTATTTTTGCAAGGTCAAAGACACTCCTTTGCTTTGTTTACTTTCAAAGCCAATTCTTCTAACTTTTGTTTTTGTTCAATGTCTATCATTTATATTATCCCTTTTTGGCTGCTCCCGCAATTTCTGAGTCAACTCTCAAAAATACCGGTTTAATTTTTTCTTTTTCCGTTATCTTGCCGGCTGGAATCTGTGCCCACTTAAGCGAATCCAGCTTAACATCAGACGGATTTGCTTCGAGATTGAGCTGTGTATAAACATCTTGCGCAATGTTCGGGCAATAAGGTGCAAGCATTGCTGCTATGAATCTCATTGATTCGAGCACATTATACAGAACCTGTGCACACTCCAGCATTTTTTCCTCTTTTGCAAGTCCCCAGGGCGCTGTATCATTTACATATTTGTTTACGGTATTTGAAAAATTAACAATTTCCTGTGCTGCTTCCGCTACTTCAAATTTGTCAAATCTTTCTTTTACAGCTTGAACTGCAGCCAGTGCAGCCTTTGCAATTTCATTATCAGCAGGGGTAATAAATTCCGGTTTTATTTCTCCGTCAAAGTATTTAACCTGCATATTCAATGTTCTGTTCAGCAGATTTCCTATATTGTTTGCAAGATCTGCATTAACTTTTTCTTTAAAATCATTGTCGGAATAATTACCGTCACGTCCTGCAGGAGCAGCTGTCATCATAAAGTATCTGAAAGCATCCGGATGGCTGAGTTCAAAGTGTTCCATAACATCTTTAGGTGCTATAACATTGCCCAGTGATTTACTCATTTTTGTTTCGTCTATTGTAATCCATCCGTGAGCAAATATAGTCTTTGGCAGAGGTAAATCCAGAGACATTAAAAATGCCGGCCAGTATATTGCATGGAATTTCAAAATATCTTTGCCTATAACCTGTACATCAGCAGGCCAGTATCTTTTAAATTTTTCGGAAGGATTAACAGGGTCATAGCCAAGAGCTGTTATATAGTTAGACAGAGCATCTATCCACACATAAATTGTCTGGCTGTCATCACCCAGAACAGGGATGCCCCAGTTTACGGATTCTTTTGAACGGGAAACAGAAATATCTTCTATATTTTCAAGCTGATTTAAGACTTCGTTTGCTCTGAAAGCTGGCTGTATAAATTCCGGATGGGTCTTTATATGTTCAACGAGTCTGTCTTTGTATTTTGAAAGTTTAAAGAAGTAATTCTCTTCTTTTACTTCTTCCGGTTTTTTCAAATGATCAGGACATAATCCGTCTTCAGTAAGGTCTCTCGGGTTTAAGAATGATTCGCATCCAGAACAGTATAATCCTGTATATGAGTGTTTGTATATATCACCGTTTTCCTGAAGTTTTTTGAAAATCTTTTGAACAATTTGTTCATGCTGTTCATCAGTCGTTCTTATAAACTGATTATAGGATATGTCCAATCCTGCCCAGCATTCTTTAAATTTATTTGCATTTTCATCACACAGTTCTTTGGGTGTAATACCTTTTGCTGCTGATGTTTTTTGTATTTTTATGCCGTGTTCATCTGTACCGGTCAAAAAGTATACATCGTCATATCTCTGGCGGAAATGACGGGCAAGCACGTCTGTTTGTATTTTTTCATAAGCGTGTCCGATATGAGGAGCACCGTTTACATAATCAATAGCCGTAGTTAAGTAAAATTTTGTCATAATCTATCCCACTTTAATAATATTTGATAAGATAAAATTATCACAAAATGCTTAGAGAATAAAGGAGCTATAAAATGTCTGAAAGATTAAACGGCAGAAAGAACAATGAATTAAGAGAAATTAATTTTATAAAAGATTATACAAAACATGCTCTAAGCTCTGTGCTTGTTGAATTTGGCGATACAAAAGTTATTGTCACGGCATCTGTAGACGAAAAAGCTCCTAAATGGATGGAAAAAGATGACCCTAGAGGCTGGGTAACAGCAGAATATTCTCTTTTGCCTACATCGACACATACAAGATGCCAGAGAGAAAGAACTAAAATCTCCGGCAGAACACAGGAAATCCAGCGTTTAATCGGAAGAAGCCTCCGTTCTTGTGTTGACTTAGAAAAAATGACCGGAATGACCATTACAATCGATGCTGATGTAATACAGGCTGACGGCGGAACCAGATGCGCCAGTATTTGCGGGGGCTATATCGTGCTTGAACAGGCCGTAAAAAAGCTTATGAAAGAAGGGAAATTATCAGAAAACCCAATCTTAGAACCTATTGCAGCGGTATCTGTCGGATTGATTGACGGTGAAATTAAGCTTGATCTGGATTATTCTGAGGATTCTCATGCTCAGGTTGACTCTAATGTCGTTATGACGCAAAGCGGTAAAATAATTGAATTCCAGACAACAGCAGAGGGTAATCCTTTTACAAAACAGGAGCTATACAAAATTCTGGATACAGCGGAAACCGCAATACAAGAAATAATAAAACGATATTAAAAACCGTTTTCCGTAACTTTTTTTATGGCTTTGTATGCAATCACGGTCAGCCTTTCAAGTTCGTCCTCTGATATAATCAAAGGCGGCATAAAATATATTACATTGCCTATAGGCCGTAAAATAGCACCCATTTTCATTGCCTGCAAAAATACCCTGTGACCGATTCTTTCCGTAAATTTATAAGGTTCTTTTGTCGTTCTGTCTTTTACAAGCTCTACTGCGCCTATCATTCCTATGTGCCTTATATCACCCACATGTTTTAGCTGTTTGAATTTTTGCAAGGACTGCTTGAATGCTTCGGATTTAAACATCAAATTATCAATTATTTTAGCTTCTTCCATAATCTTTAGGGTTTCTACTGCCACCGCACAGGCTATGGGATTCCCCGTAAAACTATGCCCGTGATAGAAAGTTTTTAATTTGGAAAAATCATCGTAAAAAGCATTATAAATTTTATCAGTTGTAATTGTTGCTGCAAGCGGAATATATCCTGCGGTAATTCCTTTTGCAACGCAGAAGATATCGGGTTTTATTTTAGCGTGCTCAAATGCAAAATACTTGCCTGTTCTGCCAAATGCCATTGCAACTTCATCATCAATCAGCAATATATTATACTCATCACACAGGACTCTGAGGCGTGTAAGGTATTCCGCCGGATACATTCTCATACCTGCAGCCCCCTGCACAAGAGGTTCAACAATGATTGCCGCAATTTCGTTATGATGCTCTTTGAACAATTTTACAACATCTTTAAGACATTCAATATTGCAGTTGCCTTTTTTGCATCCTTTGGAACATCTGTAACAATATGGTGCCGGCACCTTCAGGGTTTCAAATACCAGAGGATTAAAAATCTTTTTGTAAATATCAATACCGCCTACGGAAACAGAACCCAGCGTGTCACCGTGGTAAGAATCAGTCATAGAAACAAAATATTTTTTTTGAGATTGTCCTTTTTGATACCAGTATTGATAAGCCATTTTTATTGCGACTTCTACTGCTGTAGAACCGTCATCGGAATAAAAAACTTTTGAAAACGGCTTTCCTGCAAGCTGTACTAACCTTTCCGCCAGTTCTATGGCAGGACGGTGTGTAAAATCGGCAAGCAGTACATGCTCAATTTTGTTTGCCTGTTCCAGCAGTACTTTATTAAGTCTTGGGACGGAATGTCCCAGTGTATTTACCCACCAAGAAGAAACTGCATCTATGTATCTGTTTCCGTCTGAATCAATAACATATATACCGTCTCCTCTTTCTATCAGAGTCGGTTTATAGTTTGCACCCTCGTATTGTTTCATCTGGGTATCCGGGTGCCATACATATTTTAAATCTTTTTGTATTAATATATCTTTTTCCGTACTCATAAGCGTTCTATCCTTTTACAGCACCGTCGTTTTCTCCGGATATAAAATATTTTTGCATTGCAATAAAGAATATTAAAATAGGTATTGTTGCAATGATGGAGCCTGCCGCAATATATCTCCAGTTTGCACTAAACATTCCCTGCAGGTCATTAACACCGACAGGCAGAGTATATAAGGCTTTCTTTGTCAAAACAATACTCGGCCATAAAAATTCCCCCCAAGAGCCGATAAAAGTGAAAATTGCAAGTACTGCAAGAGTCGGTTTTACCATAGGCAGAAGAATTTTCCACCATATTTGAAAAACATTGCAGCCGTCAACAAAAGCAGCCTCTTCCATTTCTTTTGGTATGGCAAGAAAAGCCTGTCTCATTAAAAATATTCCGAAAGCATTTACCGCAAACGGAAGAATCAAGCCAAGAAACCCCATAAAATTATTTACGGAGTCTACCATGTGAAGCTTCAAAATTATCAGATATACAGGCAGCATAATCGCCTGAAAAGGAATCATAATAGTTGCTAATGTAGCATAAAAAACAGTCTTTTTACCTTTAAAATCCATTCTCGCAAGCGGATAAGCCGCAAGAGCAGACAGTATAAGGTTTAATACAACGGTGAATCCTGCAACCACCATACTGTTTATAAAATAGAGAATAAAAGGTATCTGGTTCCACACGCCTTTAAAGTTTGCCCAGGTCGGATGCTGGGGGAAAAATACCGGCGGATACTGAAATATGTTTTCATCCGGTCCTTTCATTGCCGTTGACATAAGCCATAAGAAAGGAAATATGGACAGCAGTGATACGATTATAAGTGACGCGTGTATAAAAAATCCTCTTGATATACTTTTAAAATTCTTCATATTCCCCTCTAAAGCTGATACTGTTTGTGCTCAAACATAGTAAAATTCAAAATTGATAATACAAGAACAACTATAAGCAGTATAACTGATGCTGCAGAAGCTATTCCAAGATCAAGATTTTCAAATGCCCTTTCATATATGTAGTAAACGATAGTTTTGCTTGCATCAAGCGGTCCGCCTTTTGTCATAACATAAATCTCTACAAACACTTTCATTGCAGATATTGAAGAAATCATTGTGACAAGTCCTATTGTTGGCATAAGGTGAGGCAGTGTGACCGTAAGATGTTTTGTAACGGGATTTGCTCCGTCTACTTCACAGGCTTCGTATAAATCTTTAGGAACTCCCATCAGTGCTGACAGATAAATCATCATATAATAGCCGATGCCCTTCCAGACAGTAACAAGAATTACCGAATAAAGTGCTACATTGGGATCCGTAAGCCATCCTATCGGATTGATATGAAAAAGTCCCATTACATAATTCAATATACCCTGCTGTGCATATAACCATTTGAATGCTATAGCCGCAACAACTATAGATACTATTACAGGCAGGTATATTAAAATTTTATACAGCGTAATCCCTTTGATTTTCTGATTTATCATAATAGCTATTATCAAAGGAAAGACAACAAGAAAAGGCACCGCTCCTATCAAATAAATAAACGTATTTAACATAACCTTGTAAAAAACAGGACTTTTTAAAAGGGTTATGTAATTGTCAATAGATACAAATGCAGGTTGATAAATATTTGAATTGTAATCAAAAAAGCTCAGTACAATTGTTTCAAAAAAAGGTACAAAAAAGAACAGTATTAATATTACTGCCGCCGGCAGCAAAAACAAATACGGTACATATTTTTTATAATATTTATACATTTCACTCCTCAGTTTTTAAGTCTTGTTTTCAGGCATGAGCCGTTTTGTGTTACCGTAAAATCGGTTGATGTTAAGGACATAAGCATTGCTCTGTCACCTTTATAATCAACAGACCATGCTCCGAGGTACTTTGGTTTTTCTCCTGTTGCAGCATAAGCAAAGACAATTATTCTTTCAGGATTAATAGAATCCCAGCCCATAGGATAAATATCCCATCTGTAATTTTTTAAATTCAGGTTATGCTGCCGCCAATAGTATTCTATCGCACCTCTTACTTCACTCAATTCTTTTATTGAGCCTGTTTCAAGATTATAAACTATAAGATTAGTTTTCCACAAACCTTCCGGGGTAAATGATATCTTTTCTTTAAACGCAATTTGTTTGCCGTCAGCCGACCAGTCCAGGACAGTAAGTGTTTTTTGAATATCCAAATCAAGAGAGTTCATCTCTGTTCTGTAGATTGTTGTTTTTCCATGATTAATATGAGCATCTTCTATTCTGGATTGTATGTCTTTGTCCATATCCAGATTCATCAAATACAGTTCAGAAGAAGCTGTTTTTGTAGAAGGATAGTAAAAGACTGTTGAATAAACCATTTTGTCATATTGAGGAGAGACAACACCTATAGAGTTTATCTGTCTTTTCTTTTTTAGTGAGTTCAGGTTTATGTCAATTGTCCCAGGGGGATTGTTGTATTTTCTCAAGAGTAATTCAGGATCAGGTAAATCTACAAGTTTGTCATCTTTTTCAAATTTCGGAGAAGGAATCTGCATATTTTTTGCAGCGGCTTTGTTTACTTCTCTGTAATATTCCTGCATCGTTTTGGGCATATTGTTTGTCGGTGCGGGATGGGCTTTTTTATAGCTTTTTGTCCAGAAAAATTTTGATGCAACGTCTCTTTCAAAATCAAATGCTTCTGCTGTATTAATTACACATATACACAAAAGCATTGCTGCGAAAAAGCGTACAAACCTCTTCGTCATTCTCTGTAATGTATGCTTTGGACGGCTTTCCATTTATACAAGCCCCTCACGCATTGCCGTAACAGCTGCCTGAGTCCTGTCATCCACATAAAGCTTCTGCAGTATACTGTGAACATGTGCTTTTGCCGTTGCTCTGGTAATAAAAAGTTTATCAGCAATTTCGGGATTCGATAAACCGTCCACAATCAATGCAAGAACTTCCATTTCTCTGTCAGTGAGCCCGAATGTATTTTTCCCTGTTTTATAATTTATTGAATTTGTAGCAGAATCATCTGATTTTTGTCTTTGTACATTTGATAAAACCAGCCTTGCAATAGCCGGATCAAGCCATGCTGTACCTTCATTTACTGCAAAAATAGCAGATGTAAGCTGCTGCGGAGTTGCCCCTTTCATAATATAGCCGTCAGCACCGGCTGCCAGTGCAGCAAACACATCATCATCATTTTCGCGGGAGGTAAAAATAAGAATTTTGCTGTTTAATTTTAAGTCTTTTATCCTTTTTGTTGCTTCAATACCGTCAATTACAGGAAGTCCTATGTCCATAAGAATTACATCCGGCAGAAGTTCTTTTGCCATTTCCACACCCTGTACTCCGTCTTCGGCTTCGCCGGCAAGAGTTATCCCTTCTGTTTTTTCTATGACAAGAGCAGTTCCCATTCTTATCATCATATGGTCTTCTATTAACAGTACTTTTATATCTTTATCACTCATATATTTTCCCCGGTATAAAACTATATTTTGTTATTTCATATCGTCAACTGACTTCGACTACTTGTTGAACCTGTGTAATAAACAAGTTCATTGTTTAAAAATAAGTCCGGCACAGCCAACAAGTGCATGGGGTCACTCCCGTAAAATGCTAGACTCGGCGCCACTCGCACTCCGTGTACCACTCCTACAAGCGAGGTCCCACTCAGATAATTTTACTGCTTCTTTTAATTTTAGCGATTCAGGAATAAGACACGAAAATACACTTCCTTTTCCTACTTTACTTTCTGCCCAGATTTTTCCGTTATGTGCTTCTACAATCTGTCTTGATAAATACAAGCCCAGCCCTGTGCCTGCTGAACGTTTCTGGCTTGTACCCTGAGAAAACCTTTTAAACAGCTTTTTCAAATCTTCTTTTGGAATTCCAGAGCCGTTGTCTTTTACATTAAGAATTAAATCTCCGTCTTTATTCAATGCTTCTATTTCTATTGCACCGCCCTGATTTGTATGATTGAGTGCGTTACCGCAAAGATTTAGCACAACACGGCGGAGTTCATTTCTATCGGCTGTTATTTCGGCATTTTCAGAATCTTCGTATTTCAAAGTTATTTCTATATTCTTTTTCTGCGCCAGTGCGTTAACCTGCGCGATACAGTCCTGTAAAAACTGTTTCAATGAAAAAGAAGTTTTACAAAGATTCAGCTTGCCTGATTCGTATTTATAAACTTCTAACAACGCATTAACAAGACCGAGCATATCTTCATTGCTTTTTTTCATTGTGTCAAGAAGCATTTTGGGCTTTTCATCAATATCACCCAGTGTGCCGTCAAGAAAAAACTGCAATGTCTGTATTGCCGCGAGAAGCGGTGTCCTTAAATCATGGGTTAAAGTTGCAATAAAATCGTCTCTGAGTCTTTCCATTTCCTTTTGCAGGCTTACATTTCTGACAACACCCACATAATTTAGCTGAGAATCGTCTTTGCTGTCAGACGGAATCGGCGCAAAGTTTATTTCTACAGGAATATTTTTATCATTGATACAGTTTTTAACGGCAGCATCCCGAAGCAGTACCTCTTTTTTTTCATTTGTTATTTTTTTAAGCTGTTTTTCATCTGAAACAATAAAATCTCTCAAAGATTTACCGGTCAGTAAATTTTCACTCAACCCTGTTATGTTTTCAAAAGCAGGATTTGCCTGAACTATTTTTGCGTCGGATGAAACTATTACAATCCCGTCGGCACAATAGTTTATAATGGCACTGAGCTTTGTGTTTGACTCTACAAGGTCAGATGTTTTTTGCATTACTATTTCTTCTAACGAATGAGAATATTTTTCGAGCTGGGATTTTGCCTGCGAAAGTTCATCAATTTTATTGTTTAATTCACTTATAAGACCGCTTCTTTCAAGACCGTTTCTTATGCTGATAAGTAAATCCTCATTATCCCAGGGCTTTTCAATATATTTGTATATTCCTACTTCATTTATTGCTTTTATTGCATTTTCTTTATCCGCATATCCTGTAAGCAGTATCATGCTCACATCCGGACATAATTTTTTTGCCTCTGATAAAAATTCAATCCCGTTCATATCAGGCATCATAAAATCAGACAGAATCAAATCCGGAGAGGTCTCTTTTATATCGGAAAGTGCCTCCTGCGGTTTGTTAAAATAAGCAGTATTTGTAAACCCCTCGAGTTCAAGGAGCATTTTTAAAGTTGAGAGCATTATCTGCTCATCATCAACAACTATTATTCTTTTAGACTTATACATCACAATATCCTTATTTAACAGGATATATCATGTCATTAAACAGGACAAATAATTTACAAATCTAAAATTTTATATATTGATAATATTTATTATGTAAAATTAAAAAGTTTTTCAATAAACAGCAGGGGGTACGGGGGCGGCACGCCCCTGTTGTAACCTTGGTTAGAAACAGTTGTGTTTTGAGGCAATTTTTACAGC
>CASFNW010000015.1 GCA_949296245.1 uncultured bacterium | reverse complement strand
TTGTTGAGGTTAGTTGCAACATACATACCTGCAGCGTCATCTTTAGCGCTGTTGATTTTGTATCCTGTTGACATCCTTTCTAATGATGTGTTCAATGCACTTGTTGCATTGTTCAAGTTGTTTTGCGTTTTTAGCGCAGACATGTTTGTGTTAACGATAATTGCCATACGATTCTCCTTTCGGCATAACCCTATTTACATCCTGTAAATTTTAAATAGACTGTTAATCTGTTTAAATAATCTAATAGCTAATCTGCCTATTTAGACTGTGAATTTAAATTCATACCTGTTCTTCACACTCATATAATAACGCTTTGAACAATTCATCTAAATTGTAAAAAAGTTAGATATTTCTAATACTTTAGATGTATAAACAATATTCGATACATAAGTTTTTTATAAAATTGCTTGATATATAATAAATAAGGTGAATAAAAATTATGAGACTATATTTAGAAAACAATAACAGCGAAAATTTAATTTTATTCTTCTGCGGATGGGGAATGGACGAAAATCCTTTTTCTGTCTTAAAAAGCGACAGTAATATTTTGTATGTTTATGATTATGCGAGCCCTGACTTTCCGGAATTTGATTTTTCAAAATATAAGAGTGTAAAGCTTCTGTCATTTTCGTACGGCGTTTACGCCGGTGCAATTGCAAAACTGCCGCAGAATCTAAAATTGGATGAACGTGTCGCAATCAACGGAACACTTATACCCGTAGATGACAAACTGGGCGTACCTGTACGGCAGTTTGAACTTACGGAAAAAATGGATTCTGAGTCTGTAGTAAAATTCCGCCAAAGGCTTTTTGGCGGTGAAAAAGCAGAAGAACATTTTGAAATTTTTGAAAACAATTTACCTGTAAGGAGTGCTATAAGCTGCACAGACGAACTTCTCGGTATGAAAAAATATGTACCTGAAATTCCTGCACCGCAAAAGACTTTTGATAAAATATATGTTGCAAAATATGACAGATGTGTACCCACACGCAACCAGCTGAATTTCTGGCAAAATGCCGGTGTTAATAATATAATAGAGCTTGAGACAGGGCATTTCCCGTTCTATAATTATAAAAAACTTGAAGATTTATTATGATAAATAAAGATCTTGTAAAATTCAGATTTAAAAAAAGTATTGCTACTTATGACAACTCTGCCGTGATTCAAAAGGAAATGGCACACCGTCTTGTTGGCAAAATTCTTGATTATTGCGGAAAAAATTTTGATAAAGTGTTTGAATTCGGCGTTGGTACGGGATTTTTATCAAAGAATATTTTGAATGAGATAAGTTTTAAAGAATACTATGCAAACGATATTATAGAAGAGTCCGAGTTTTGTATAAGAAATATTATTAAAGATGTAAAATTTTTGCCTGGCGATATTGAAAAAATAAACATCAAAGATAATTTTGACCTTATTCTCTCTAATGCAGTAATGCAATGGATATACGATACAGATGAACTTTTGCTGAAAATAAAAAACAATCTGAAAGACAGTGGATATTTCGCATTCACTACTTTTGGCGAAAGAAATTTTGAAGAAATAAGACAGACTACAGGTGTAGCGCTTAATTATTTAAAAACAGAAACATTGAAAGAAAAATGTTCTCATTTTTTTGAAATTATAAATTATGAAGAAAATATTGAAACCCTTTATTTTGATACGCCTTTAGAGGTTCTTAAACACATAAAATATTCCGGTACAAACAGTATCAAAACCTTAAACTGGACAGTTGCAAAACTAAAAGCTTTTGAAGAATACTACCGACAAAATTTTTCGTCAGGAAATAAGGTTACATTGACTTATAATCCTATATTTATAGTCCTGAAAGCAAAATAGAAATATTGTAAAAGTCCGTTATCTAAAATATTTCATAAATACTTAAAAAATATCTGTATGATAAAATATAAATATGCTTTATTTTTACTACGGACAGGAAGATTTTAATATCGAAGCCGAGCTTCTAAAGCTCAAATCAAAAATTGTAGACAAGTCTTTTATCTCTACAAATTACAGGGTGTATGACAACCCGAAATTTCAGGAATTAATCGATATTCTACGCACTCCTTCTTTGATGTTCGGCAATATTCTTTGCGTAATTAACTGCGAAAAATACTTTTTTGATACAAAAGGAAAAATAAACTTTGATGATAAAGAACTAAAACAATTGGAAGAGATTCTGGAAACAATGCCTGAGAGTTTGTATGTGGCTTTTGTGTGCAAAATAGAAAGAGAAAGCACAAAAAAACTCGACACAAGAAGAAAACTATACAAAATAATTTCTAAATACGCTTCCGTTACCGAGTTTCCCGAGTACAAGCCATATCAAAAAGAGCTTGCTTCCTGGATTCAAAAACAGTCTAAGAAAAAAGATTTGATTATATCGTCTGAAACCGTGCAGTTTTTGATAGAACGGCTCGGTACAAATCTAAGGGTAATAGACAATGAGCTTGAAAAGCTCAGGCTCGCTGTTTATCCTGAAAAAATGATTAAAAAAGAGCATATTCAAAATATTTGCACCTCAAACGAGGATATTTTTGCACTTGCGGATTATATTTTAAAAGGTCAAAAAGACAAAGCTCTTTTGGAGTTCAGAAAACTCTGTACTAATAAACATTATCTTGAAATTCTGGCAGTTTTGCAGACAAATTTTTCGCGTCTTGCTGCAATAAAAGTTGATTCTGTTGACAAAAATGCAGCAGAAATAGCCCTAAAAAACCATATGAATGAGTTTATTGTGAAAAAACAACTGGAAAAACTCAAGAATGTTCCTATGGACAGACTGATACAGGTAAGGAAAAATCTTCTGGAGGCAGAATACAGAGTAAAAACGGGTGAGATATCTTTTTATGAATTACCCGTAGAAATGGCATTATTGGGATAGGTTATGTTTAATCCGATATTAAAAAGAAAATTTGAATATATTACAAACTACTTTGAAACTGCATTAAAGAATACAAAAAGAAGCTTTGCGCAGTCGCTTGTACTCTACGGACAGGACAGTATTTCGCAGTACTATCTTGCTATGGACATCGCAAGACAGCTGAATTGCCTCAAAGACGGTGCTCCTGATTGCGACTGTATAAACTGCAATTGGATTAGAAACAACCAGCATCCGGCAGTATTAACAATTTCAAAAAATGATAACAAACCGTCTGACGATACCTCAAGCAAAGTTATTTCTATCAAACAGACACTTATGATAAATAACAGTCTTGTAAATTCATCAGACTATTACAGGGTATTTATCTTTTGTGATTCAGAACTTGCAGAACCTTCCGCTGCCGAAGCAAAACATTTATCAGAATTCAGCGGATTAAAGTTTAAATTCCCGCAGGAAAATTGGATTCCAAAACCTTTAAACAGAGATGTTTTAATAGAAGCTTCGGCAAATTCTCTTTTAAAATCCATAGAAGAGCCGCCTGAAAGAACGCTGTTTTTGTTTTTAACAGAGGACAAGGAGGATATTATAGAAACAATAATCTCCCGTTCACAGTGTTTTTATGTTCCTTCTTATAATGCGTTGAATTATGATACGGATTTTTTAACTTCTGTACTTGCCGACTATCCGGCAATAAAGAAGATAAATGTTTTGAATATTGTGCAGAATCTTATAACCGCAGCAGAGGAGCATGGGTATAAACAGGAGTATGTTCTTGATTGTATGGAATATTACTTTGCGGAAATGATTAAACGCAATATAGAAAATAAACTGCTTGTACAAAAAATTAAAAAGGATATTATGTCTGTTCAGCAGGCTAAAAAACAAGCGGATGCTTATATAAAACCTCAGCTTATACTTGAAAATCTGTTTTTCTCTTTTTGTTAATATGATTAGTTAACTGTACAAAATATTAAGTTTTGTCACCCTAAAAATGTTTTAAGGTTTTCATGTAATCATTGATTACTATATACTTTAATAAAGAATGTCCGAGAAAATTTTGCGATAAGGAACGTGAGCAAAATTTTTGAGTGTCATTTGTTCACTGTACGTGAAGACATTTTGCACTGAATCAAAGATTCAGGCAAAAGAAGTCAAAGGTGAGCAGTGCCGGCTGCGTTGAGCCGGCGGCATCTGCGACACTAGATTAGATGATAATTTCAGGAGTTAGTATTTATGGCAGTCGGTAATATTTATGCGGTTATTTTAGCGGGCGGTTCAGGAAGCAGATTGTGGCCTTTGAGCAGAGAGCTTCATCCAAAGCAGCTTATGAAAATAGAAGATAATTATACTCTTTTTCAGTCTGCTTTTATCAGGCTTGTAAATTGTATAGATGACAAGAATATTTTGAGTATTACCAATATAAAACTCGAAAGTCAGGTAAAAAATCAGCTTAAAGAAATGCAGGAAAAATTCTGCAGAAAATCCACCTACCGTATTATCACAGAACCGGAATGCAAAAATACCGCTCCTGCGATTGCTCTTGCTATTAAATATATTGAAAAACTCCAGCAGGATAAAAATATCAAAGAAGATGCAATAATCGTAGCAGTGCCTTCTGACAATCTTATTACAGATAACGAAAAATATTGTAAGGCCGTCTCGGAAGGTATCAAACTTGCACAGGAAGGTTATATAGTTGCATTCGGCGTAAGGCCTGACAGAGCTGATGTCGGCCTGGGCTATATCAGAGCAAAAAATAACAGAAAAATCAGAACTATTGCTCCGGATGCATTAAAAGTTGAATCTTTTATAGAAAAACCGGATTTTGAAACTGCACAGGAATTTGTTGATTCTGACAAATATTTTTGGAACAGCGGGATGTATGCGTTTAAAGCTTCTGTTATGATGGCAGAACTCAAAAAATATGAAAGAAGTATCTACGACATTATTAAAGATGCGGAAATATCTTCTCAAACACCGACCATACCATATCAGGAATTTAAAGAAATGCCGGATATTTCCATAGATTATGCTGTTATGGAAAGTACTAAAAAGCTTGCAATGATTCCGCTGGAGTGTGAATGGAAAGATGTGGGCTCCTGGGAAGCGGTTTACGAAATATCGGAGCTTGATGACAACGGCAATTATATCATGGGCAATGTTGTTGACCTTGACAGCAAGGATTCTCTTGTCTATTCCACATCAAAATTGATTACAACAATCGGACTTAAGGATATTGCAGTTGTGGAAACAGAGGATGCTATCCTTGTTTGTGACAGAAACAGATCACAGGATGTGAAAAAAATCGTAAGTCATCTTAAAGAGAGAGAAGACTCTACACAGTACAATCACAAAACAGTATACAGACCATGGGGCTACTATACAGTGTTGAATGAGGGCTGCGGCTTTCTGACAAAGTGTATTTATGTAAATCCGGGTGCAAAACTCAGTATACAGCTTCACCATCACAGAAATGAGCACTGGGTTGTGCTTGAAGGCAAAGCTTATATTTTAAAAGGTGAAGAATTTTTTGAACTAAATAAGGGTGAAAGTGTTGATATAGACGTTGAAGAAAAACATTCTATACAAAACCCCTATGATGAACCGTTAAAAATCTTGGAAATACAGCAGGGTGATATCCTTGATGAAAACGATATTGTAAGATTCGAAGATATCTACGGAAGAGTATAGCCGTATTTATATATCCACTGGTGACATCATTTGAATAAGCGTGCTGATAGTGGTTTCCATACTTACGGAATCAGAAACTCTCTGCTGTAAAAAAGCATTAATCTGCGGCATCATTTCAATCGCTATATCGAGTTTTGGGTTTGAGCCGGCAACATACATACCTACATCGATTAAGTCTTTGTTTTCTCTGTAAAGAGCCATAGCTCTTCTCATTTTTGCGGCAGCTTCTTTATGCTCGGGCGTGGCAATTGCGGACATAAGACGCGAAATACTGCCCAGAATATCAATAGCCGGATAATGGTTCATCTCAGCAACTTTACGGCTCAAGAAAATGTGTCCGTCAGTAATACCGCGCACGGTATCTACTATCGGGTCGTTTATGTCATCACCTTCCATAAGCACTGTATAAAGAGCGGTTATAGAACCTTTCGGGCTGTTTCCCGCACGCTCAAGAACTTTTTGCAGCCACGAAAATATTGATGGAGGATATCCTTTCATTGTGGGCGGTTCACCGATTGACAGGCCAACTTCACGTCCTGCCATTGCACAACGTGTAACCGTATCTGTCATTAAAAATACTTTTTTCCCCTGATCTCTAAAATATTCACATACAGAAGTTGCCGCCTGAAGACATTTCTGCCTGATTAAAGGAGGCTGATCTCCGGTAGAACATACCAATACGGATTTTTTCATACCCTCTTCACCAAGAGAGTCCTCAATAAACTCTTTTACCTCTCTGCCGCGTTCTCCTATCAGTGCAACAACGTTTACATCAGCATCAGAGTTTCTTGCAATCATACCGAGCATGGTACTTTTACCTACTCCGGAACCGGCAAATAATCCCATACGCTGTCCGGCGCCCATTGTAAGCGTAGCATCTATAGCTCTTACACCCGTAGAAAACATTGTATTAATGATAGGTCTGTCAAACGGACTAGGTGCAGGTCCGTCAATAGACACCATCTGAGCATTTGATGTATCAAGCGGCCGTCCGTCAATAGGTTCTCCCATCGGGCTTATTAACCTGCCAAGAAGAAAATCCCCAACCGGCAGCATAATCGGTGTACCAGTTGTGGAAACAAGACTTCCCTGTCCGATACCCGCACCGTCATATAACAAAAGAAGCTGTGCGGTGTCACCCTTAAACGCAACTACCTCTGCGGGTTTTTTTTCGCCTTCCCATGTTTCGATAAAACATAAATCGCCAATTTTGAGCCCCGGCAGTTTTACCTCTACCGTAAGACCCAAAAGTTTTGATACAGAGCCTTTATACTGGTACATAGGCGTAGAGTCTATGATTTCAAAGGCCCTTTTTTTCATATATTCAATTGATCGTTCTGTTGATTGTTCTACCATATTTTCCTGTTTTAATTGTTCTTTTCATAAAAAGGATATTATAATTTTTCAACCGGATACTACAATTCTACAACATCTACACTCAACCACAGGCTCGCAACTCGGCTGTTGCACAGCCTCAGACACACTCGCCTTGACGTTGTTTCGTTTAGTTGTTGTAAGAATTTCCGTATATGGTTTCAAAATCACAATATCCTTTTTCTTTTAAACCTACTGATAATCAGGTGCATACATTTCACCGATTGTATCAACAGCCTCTACCCTTATATCCGTAATCAACTCACTGTAAGATATTACAACGATTGTCGGAATATGTCTTTCAAGCAGCTGGTATAAAGGAAGCCTGATTCTTGGAGAGCACAGGATTACAGGCTGCCTGCCAACTGTCTGATGCGCTCTCATAAGCGTGGAAGCTGTTGTCTCGATTAACTCCTGTACCTGCATCGGGTTCAGAAGGAACATTGTACCGAGCTCTGTTCTCTGACAGCTGTCATCAAGTGTTTTTTCCCATTCGCTGGAAAGAGTAAGTGCATAGAGTATTTTATCTTCAGTACAATGTGTCAAACAAATCTGTCTGCCAAGTGCAGCTCTTATACGTTCTGACAAAATATCAGGCTCTTTTGAAAATCTTGCATAGTCACAAAGTCTTTCAAAAATAAAGATGATATCTTTTATAGAGACTTTTTCTCTGATAAGGTTAACAAAGATTTTTCTCAAGTCGCTTGTTGAAATAATGGTTGGAATAAGGTCATTAACAAGTGTCGGGTCTTGAGATTTAACAAGTTCCATGAGCTTAAGAACATCGGTTTTTGTCATAACCTCATCAACGTATTTTCTTACGCATTCTTGAAGGTGAGTAACTATTACATCTACTGAGTCAACAGCTGTCAGGTGGTCTTTTTCATCAATTTGCGCCGGATCAATCCAGTATGCCTGTGCTTGATATGTAGGATCAATATTAACTATACAATCGGCCGGTGTCGGTTTGCCTGTAGCATCCCACTGATCAGCAATAACCATCAATTTACCAGGATATACAAAGCCTGTTGCAACCTTGTTCCCTCTGATTGAGATAAGGTATTCATTTGCATCCAGTGCAGAAGAGTCCATAATTCTTATATTAGGTATGATATAGCCAAGTTCGTCAGTTACACGCTGACGTAATGCTGCAATTTTAGCCAACAGCTGACCTTCCTGATCAGGGTCTGCAATCGGAAGCAAACCGGAACCTACCTGCAGGCTCAAAACATCAACACCCAAACGTTCGTACATTTTATTCGGGTTAACAAGATCCTGCATGTTCTGTTTAACATTTTCCAATTGCCCGAGCTGTGCCTGTACATCCTGATTAACAAGTACTGAGAATGCCGCTATGATAATTACAATAGAGAATAACAAAAACGGGAAAAACGGCAGTCCTGTCCAGTGGCTTGTAAATGCGATTAAAAGAAGGAATGCAACAGCACAGAACAAACTCATAGGCTTGCTCAAAATCTGTCCCGCAACATCAGCTGCCAAGCTCGGGCTTGCAGCTGAAGCACGTGTCATTACGATACCTGCTGAAACAGCCATCAATAATGACGGAAGCTGTGATGATAAACCATCGCCGATTGTTAATACCGTATATTTTTGAACGGCATCTGCTGCCGGCATGCCCTGTTGCAGCATACCAATACACAACCCGCCTACGATGTTGATAATTACAATGATGATACCTGCCATGGTATCACCTTTTACAAACTTCATAGCACCGTCCATAGAACCGAACAGAGCTGATTCTCTTTGTAAATCTTCACGTCTTTTTACCGCTTCATCAGGTGATATCAAACCTGCGTTAAAGTCTGCGTCAATAGTCATTTGTTTACCCGGCATGGCATCCAATGCAAACCTTGCCGAAACCTCTGCGATACGTTCCGCACCTTTTGTAATTACCATAAATTGAACAACGGTAATAATAATAAAGATAACTGCCCCTACTACCATATTCCCGCCGGTAACAAATGTTCCGAATGCGTGAATAGCAGCTCCGGCTTCACCTTTTGCCAGAATCAACCTCGTTGATGCAATACCAAGAACCAGCCTGTACATTGTGCCTATAAGGATAATAGACGGGAATGCCGCCAGTTCAAGAGGCTTTTGAATATACAAAGATATCATCAAAAGCACGATACCAAGAGTAATATTTAATGCAATTGAAAAGTCTATAACCCAGTTAGGCATTTCAATAAGCAGGATAAGTATCAGCACTACTACGAATGCTGCAAGACCGAGTTCTGTTATTGAGTTTGAACCTTGTGCTCCTGCCATTAGATTTGTTTAAATGCCTCCTTTATTAAATCAAGCTGAGTTTCAATATTAGCATCTATTATTCCGTTTGATGTTTCTATTATTGCCGAGCCTTCATCAACTTCTTTGTCTCCGTTTACATATATTTTAGCTTCAAATTGACCGGAGGACAAAAGTTTCGGGACAATTTCTTTTGTGTATTCAACATCAGTCGGATTTACTTTTAGTATAATTTTATTTTCGTCTTTAGCAAGGCTTTTTAGTGCATCTTTAACAATTGCCTCCAGTACGGATTTGTCTGTCTGCACTTCTTTTTTTATAATTTTTTCTGCGACTTTCAGTGCGATGTCCAGAATATCACCGGAAATTTCATCATACAGTTCTTCTTTATATTCAAAAAACTCTTCCAAAGAATCTTTTAAATCAATTACAGCTGAATGAGCTTCTTCAAGCCCTTTTTCAAATCCTTCTTTAGAAGCCTGCTCTTTAATCATTATTGCTTCCTGCTGTGCTCTTGAGATAAGATTTCTGTCATCTATTCTTCTGTAGCCTCTTCGTCTGTCTCCTCTGCGTCTTTCTGCTCTCTGGTTAAAATCAATTTCATCAAAATTAAACCCTGCAAAAATATCAGATGTATCTTCTTTTAATTCTTTTTTGTTTTCTTCAGCAGGCTCTACAGTTTCTTGCTGCACAACAGGTTCAGGCTGTTGTGCTTCTACAGTCTGTTTTTCTTCAATTTTTGGTTTTACAACTTTTTTTTGATTGTATTTTTTTATTATCATTCGTTAATAATATCCGATTATCTGTTAAATTTTTCTTCAATATAATTGCATACTATATCAGCAACTCTCGGAGGTAAATCGCAACTGACACTCCCCTGAGCAGTCTCTGTTACAAATCTTTTTACTGTTTGTCGTTCTTTATTCATCATATTAGATATCTTTGAAATGTCCGAATTCTTTACAATATTATATAAGCGTTTGTATACCTTATTTTTATTGAGTTTTTTAGGCTGCGGCAGAGAACTTTTTATTTCCTTAAGACATTTGGCAACAAGAGCAGGATCAAGTTTATTTTCAAGATCTTCCATATTTGCATAGTCTCTCAAAGTGTTGGCCTCCTCAGGAGAAAATTTTTCAAGCAGTCCCTGTCTTTTTTCAAATGGCAGATGTCTCAAAACAATTGCAAAAGTTGCAAGCTTCAAAATTTTGTTATCGTTTTGCGGTGTGCTATAGCCTTCTGACGGTGGTTCTCCATTTGCCTGTGCGGCAGCTTCCTGAGCTGCTGCCTGTTGAGCCATTTCATCTATATTGGAATGAGAAAGTGCTTCTTTTACCTGTTCATCATTCAGTACACCTTTACTTTTCAGTTCTTCAAGAGCTTCATTGTAAGCTTTTTTTACATGAAATTCGACAACCGCAATCATATCGCCTTGAGGCATATTTTTTATTATTGCGGTTTTAGCAATTTCAAATATTGTAAATGCAATTTTTTGTAGAATTCCGTCTCTGAACTGAGGGTCTATGCCGCTTCTTATTATATCTATAGATTTGTGAAATGCCCATTCTCCGATAAATTGTGTAACTATGCTTGCCTGTTCAGCGTTGAAAGATATTGTAGTATCATTGGAGATTGCTTCACCTGCCATATAGCAGAAGTTGTGCACAATATTTATAATATACTGTTTATCAGCATCAGCAATGTCAGGCGGCAATGCCGGACCGACCTGTTCAGCCAGACTTCTAGCAAATGTTTTAAAATCAAAACCTTCTATTGGCAATGTAACTCCCCCTGTTTTGTTGGCTCGTAATAATTTTATTTTGGCTCAGGCTTTTTCCTTGTAATCAACCCTTTCGGGCTGCACTCCGGCTTACGCTTTGGCAGCGTTGCTG
The DNA here is from genome assembly GCA_949296245.1 of uncultured bacterium. GTDB lineage: Bacteria > Cyanobacteriota > Vampirovibrionia > Gastranaerophilales > Gastranaerophilaceae > Limenecus. The sequence goes on along the minus strand of CASFNW010000015.1, from coordinate 29,009 downwards.
CTTTTGCAACGGCGGTCACTTACGGTTACAAATTTAATGTCTTTCACTTCTGCAAGCCATTAAATTTGTCACACAAGCTAACTTTTTTCAATCCAGCTTTTTACCTGTTCTGCTACTTCCGAATCATCAAGCCCCTCCATTTCTGCTGCAAGATCTGAAAGTGTTGTATTTAATTCCGGAATAGGTCTGGCTGCTGCCTGTTTTTGTTCAAGCATACCCTGTGCAAGCTGGGTTTGTTTTTCAATTAACTCTGCTGCCTTAAGATTTACATCTCTTAGTTGTTTTTCCTGATCCTGAGCTTTTTCTCTAAGCATTTCGATTTCTTCTCTCTGGCGTTCCTGTGCCTTTTTAACTCTGTCAGAGAGGAATTTTAATCCGACTCCGAGACCGATTAAAATCATTGCAATTGCTATCCACCACGGATTGCCTGTAGAATCAGGTTTTGGCAGAGATTCCGGTTTATCCCCCGCAAGGAAAGGGTCAACCGAGTCAGAAAATGCGATTTCTACATTTTCGGCTTTTGCTTTAGGAGAAGCTGCTCTTGCTATAAGCTCTTTTAACTCTTCAAGAGTCATATTGGCAGGAATAGAGCTTTCTTCTAATGTAACAGCAATAGAAATATCTTCTATTGTTCCGGGTTTAACAAGTTCGCTTGTCTGTATCTTCGGAACGCCGAATTGAGTTTCTCTTGCTGTTCTTGAGTAGCTTCTGTTTTGTGCGGAATCAGCATTGTTTGCCGGCAAGCCGTTTGGCAGGTATACACTTACCGCACTGATTCCTTTATTTGTATCTCTTGTCTGGTCTCCAAGACCTTCTGAGAAAGTTTGTTCCGTTAAAGAAGTTTTCTTTGTCGGGTCAAAATCAATGGCATCTCTTTGCATTGGTGCCTGTCTCAAGTATGTACTAACCGTAACTGCATAATTGCCTTTGCCGATTAATTTATCAAGCTGCGTCTTTACTTTTGCCTGCATATACTGGTCGTTTTCTTCCAGTTTTGCCAGCATATCGTCATCTGCAGAGGCAATGGAATCATATACATTACCGTTTGTATCCGTAATAGAAATATTGTCCGCTTCGAGCCCGTTTACCGAACCCAAAAGTAAATTTCTTATTGCTTTGACTTTCATATTGTCAAGCTTATCTCCGCTTGGCATAACAAGCTGAACCGTTGCTGTAACAGGTTTTTCATCCTGTTCAAACATTACCTGTTCAGGTATGGAAATGAAAACCGAGGCATTTTCAATCGGGGGAATTTTTCTTATTAAACGTGATAATTCACCGTTAATTGCACGGGTAAGTCTGATTCTTTTATCCTCTTTTGTTGAAGTAAAATCACCCTTATCAAATATTTCAAGACCTACGTTCTGGTCTACCAGTCCGCTTTTTACTATTGCAAGAAGTGCTCTGTCTCTTTGTGTCATTGTGTATTTTTGTAAATACAAAATTGATTTTTGTCCGTCAAGGCGTCTTTCTGCAGTAATGCCTTCTCTTGCAAGTAGTGCCTGAATTTCTATGGCTTTACCGAGATTATCAGTTGTAAGCAAATCCAGCGGTTTATCAATAACTTTTTCTTTAACTACTTTAGGGGTATTTGAATTATTCGAGGACACAACAAGACCCACTGTTATAAACAGTGCAATAACGACTACGAGTCCCCCTATTATCCCATATAGTAATGGCTTGTTTTCGAGTATTTTTTGAAAATCCATTTAAAGTTTTTCCTGCCTCGTTAATTACGATTATACTATCAATTACGGTATAAGTTAACCGCCTGTGAAAGGTTTCACGCAAAAAATCATCAATATGGAGGAGATTTTCAGCTCCTCTATATTAATGATTTTTTGATGAAAGTCATGAAAATAGTTTAAATTATTTTATTTTTGGTAAAACCCAGTTTACTATGTCAGATGCCATTGATGGATTTGTTTTTAGCATCAGCATACCCATACCTCCTGCAGGATAAGTCTTTATGTCAAAAGTACCCTGTGCAAATTTTTTTAAAAAATTAGTTTCTTTATATGAATATTTGTCTCTAATGCTTACCATAGACATTATCGGGATTTTACCAAGGTTTGTCATTGCTATCGGAATATAAAGACCTTTGAAATTTTGAGTAGGTGATATTAAAACCAAACATTTGGGTTTGTTTACAAGTTTTTCTGCAGTTAATACAGCTGTATTTGCGCCAATATCCGCACCTACAATTGAATATTTTGTTGTTGAAATGTTTTTATAGTTCGTACCTATGTAACTGAGTATTTCTGCTATATCTTCAGGATATTTTGCAAAATTTTTCTCTGTGTAATATTGCCACGAACGTATTTTAAAATTTGAGTCATACATACTCTGTCCGTGACCTCTTAAGTCAACAAGCAGCACTGCTGCTCCGGAATCCACAAATTGTTTTACTACAATTCCCCAATAATCGCTTGAATATCCTATAGAATGAAGCATGATAACTATAGGGTATACCTTTGATTTTTGTGCCGGATAAAACAGTTTTGATTTAATTACAAAATTGTCTCTGGTTTCATAGGTAATTGTTACATACCCGACTTTATTTTTCTTTGCAGCAGCAAAACTTGCTGCCGGTACAAGCATAAGAACTGCTATTAAAAGTATTAAAAACTTTTTCATTCTAATTCTCTTCTGTGGGGAAATGTCAGATTTGCATCTGAGCTTATTGTTTTTCTGCAACTATGCATTCCAAAGCATTTACTAATTGAGGATCCCATTTTACTTCGGATTCTTGTTTAATAATCGCAATGGCTTCTTCTTCTGTTTTTGCATTTCTGTACGGGCGGTCTTCTCTTAGTGCGCAATATGCATCTGCAATTGCTATGATTCTTGAACCGAGAGGAATACTGTATCCTTTCAGACCTTCCGGTTCTCCTCGTCCGTCCCATCTTTCTTTATGATAGTGAATATACGGGATTACTTCTGATAGGAAATTTATACTCATAAGAAGACTTACACCGATATTGGGGTGGTTTTGGAGTGTTTCCCAATCTTCTTTGGAAAGTTTTTCTTTTTTGTTAAATAATTCTTCCGGTATTGTAATTTTGCCGATATTTTGTAAAAGACCTGCATAATATATCAAATCTTTTGTTTTTTCATTGAGTCCGAGATACTCGCATATTGTTTTGGATAAATCAGCAACATGCTGTGAGTGATTGTTATGAAATTCACTTTTTGCATCAACAGCTTTTGCAAGCATTTCTACAAAATTTTGCTGTTCTTCGCCAAGGTCTCCTATAACAGCAGTTAATTCAGCTCTGTAGTGCTGCAATTCACTGCTTGTAACATCAGATTCAGACATTGCTTTTGATGTTTCATCCGTAAGTTTTTGAAGCATCATGGAGATAGCAAAAAGTTTTGCTGTTACTTTTATCAGTTTTACAAATTCTTCAGACAGTTCTTTGTCAGGTCTGGGTTCAATCATAATCAAACCTGCATTTTCAGAACCGTAATGCATAGGCATATGAACAAGTTTCGGATTGTCACAATCAATCTCTTCATCAGGAGAAATAGACGAACCAACAAGTACGAGACCTGATTCTTCATTTTCCATGCCAATTGCGTATTCATTTGCAAGAAAAATGTGGCATGCTTTTGCATCAATCATTTGCACAATAGTTTTTGCAATGGAATTGTATATTATATAGTCTTCTTTATTTGTAAAGCCGAGAACACTGAGAGTATTATTTATAGAATAAATGGAAATAAGTTCTGCAAGCTGTTTTTTAAGACTTTCCGCTTTATCTTTAATATCATGCTTTTTTATTTTTTGTGCTAAATCTTCGGATATTAAATGTTCTGTCAAAAAGTCACCGAGATTGAGCGCAAAAATTTCTTCCAGCGGATCATTATCCAACAACTCTGCACTTCTGGAAAAAACCGATACTCCTTCTTCTTTTTTGTTTGTATTCTCTTTTGTCATGTTTCATTCCTATTAACTTCCGTATTTTTATTATCGGCATATAAATCTTAAAACTTTATAGGAAATTCACAAAGTTCATACTTTTGTTTATAAATCTTAATATTTTTGTCTAAGAAATTTCATATTGTCAACAGACTCCGACTACGTCTTGGATTTTCTTCACGCTCGGTACTGTCGTTCGCTTTGCTTCGCTTGTGCTCACTTCGTACCTCGCTCCCCGGACTTTGTCCGTCCGAAAATCCGCTTGATGAACCTGTGCAATAAACAAGTACATTTTTACCAACAAGTCCGGCACAGGCAACAAGTGCATGGGGTCACTTCCGCTATATCTATGCTTATGCGTCCTCGCTACCTCTCATAAATATGTCATCGGCATATTTATTCGGCAGAGTGTGTACTACTTCCATAAGCGAGTCGCCTCAGACGTTTATTCCGTTTCTATACCCTATACCGGCACGGTATGCAGAAACCGAGTATAACATTGGAAGAACAGGTCCTATCCATTTTAATCCGGAAACAAATCCGACAGACGCAACGTCATCAAGGTGCAGGCTTACATCCAGTGCTTCGGGGTGTCTTTCCGAATTGAGATTTTTAAACATATCTTTTACTGATTTTTTATTTGAGGTTTTATTTTTGTCAAAAATTGGATTTATTACGTTTTTTCCGACAAAATTTGCAATAGCATTGCCTGCTGCAAGACCTACACCGAGAACACCTGTCATCATAGCAGCAAACCTTGCTGTTTTTGACTTAACATTAAAAGCATTCATCGTAAGTGCTCCGAGTCCGGCGCCTACATTGCAAAGTGCAATATTATTTAAGTACTGATAAGTTCCTTCTTTTATTTTGTCAGGGAATTGTTTTTTCCAATCTTCTTTTGCAAGTTTATCTCCGACTACACCGCCCGTAATACCTCCTAACACAGGTATCAAGCCAAGCCATGACAATTTTAATAAATCTGCAAACGGCGCTTCGCTTTCAGCATCAGGTATGACTTTAGAAATAAATTTTTCATCTTTCAGTTTTTCTTTAAATTCCTGCATAAGGCTTTTTACTTCACTGAATTTAAGAATCTTATCATCCTGTACTTTTTTAATTACCATTTTGGCTTTTTGGCTTATCGGTTTTGAGAGAGCTTCTATAAGACCTTTTGAATCTTTTTCCGGCAGTTCTATAATACCCTCAAAAAACTGTTTCCCTTTGATTTTTAATCCTCTTGTTGCAATCAAAGCAGATGCAACAGTAAATCCAAGAACAGAGGCATTTTTTATTGCCTGTTTTTTTCTATTCTCTTTGGGCGTCTGAAAAGTGTTATACATTCCATAACCAGTCGCTATACCTGTCAAAACCGGAGGCATAATATTATACAGTTTTTCTACAAGTGCAGTTTGGTCAAGATATTTTCCAAAAACTTTAATGTTATTTTTAATCGGTGTTACAGGCATTATTGGCATATTTTATCCCTTATTAATAATTTGAAAACAAAATGCTAATGATTTGCATTTGCATTTACATTAAATCACTTTAAAATATATAAGCAACCCTTGTAAAACCAATTTGTATATAGCTAAAAATAAAATAGTCTTTTAACGAATAAACAATAATTCCAATATTTAACAAACAATTTTTAAATAATACATATTGCCGATACACACCATCTGAAAAATAAAAAATATACGCTAAAGAATCCCAAAGTCATTAATGTCGATTTCATAATATGAAATATATGCTAAAATCTATATAAGGATGTGAATTATGAAAATGTTTTATGAAAATCTTAAAGGCTGCAGAACTTCAAAGAACAGAGATGAAGTATTGGAAATTATGGAAAAATCTTCTGTTCCGTTAACTATTGATGAGATATATGAAAAAATTCAAAAGAAAAATTTTTCTGTTGCTTTATCTACCATATATAGAATTATAGACAAGTTGGCCGCGTTGAATATAGTTAGGATTGCTGCTACTCTCGATGATAACAAGGCAAGGTATGAGCTGGTAAAAGAGCATCATCATCATTATATGATTTGTAATAAATGTAAAAAGATGATACCAATAGATATCTGTCCTGTTGAAGAGTTAGAACAAGAAATAGCAAATTCTTCTGGTTTTATCATTACCGGGCACAAGTTTGAGCTGTACGGTGAATGCAAGAATTGCGCCCAAAAAGAAAAGGAGTTTACAAATGATTTTTAATTTTCCACCGCAGGATAAGTTGGGTAAGTATAATATAATTCAGGTATTTTTAAAAGATGCACCGGAAAGACCCGTTCGTCTTATGGGAAAAGTATTGAGCGCATCTGATGACGGTGCTGAATTAATACTTGAGACAGAGAATGAGTATGCGTCTTTTGTATGTGAACAAGTCTCCGGAGTGAGATTTGGTGTTCAATAGAAAAATAGCCTGATAGATTATACTCTTTTGGCGTTTACACTCTTCTTAGAAATTTTATAATTAACGTTGTTAATAACATTTGTTATTTTAAATTATTTAAGGAGAGCTAAATGAAAAATTCTGTGAAAAAATCTGCAAAAAAAATGACATTCACTCTCGTTGCAGCAATGTTGTGTTCTGTTATGAGCGTATGTGCCGAGCCGTCATCCATTGTCCCTGTAACATGTCCTGTACAGGGTGCGCCATGTGAAAAACAGCAGCCCTGCAATTGCGGTAAGCCTGAATGTCCCAATTGTAACCAGGCTGCACCTGTTTTTAATTCATGCGAAGAAATCCAAAAATGGAAACTGAAATTTTTTGAAAAAAGAGCCTGCCTGTATGACAAACTCTGTTTGACACAGGAGCAGAGAGTAAAGGCAAAGTTCATTGATGAAAAATTCTTTGATGAAATTGCGCCTCTGAAAATGTGCTGTAAACAGGAAAAAGCAAAGCTTGAAGAAATGAGATGCAAGAAATGTTCCTGGAGTGCAAAACGTGAACAAAAACAAAAAATTAAAGATTTAAAATCAGAAATAAAAGACAAGAAAAAACAGCACAATGAGTGTTTTATGCAAATTTTGACATGCGAACAGCAGGAAAAATATAAAGCACTGAAAAAAGACAAATGTAAAAAACATAAAAAGCCAAAATGTGAATGCGGCTGCAAATAAAATTTCTTGTCAGCAGAGGTAATGTAGAATTATAAACAAAAAAGAGTACAAATTTTTCATTTGCACTCTTTTTTGTTATGTATAGGATTTTTTACTAGTATAAAACAGTTCTTCTTGTATTTTGAGTGTTTTTTGAAAAACCATCTTCGTTATATACTTTCACAAAAGATTGTTTTTTCATAGAGCCTGTATTTCTATAGTACATGTTTTTTGTTGTATAGCTTGCTTCAGGTATGTCTTTGCCTGCTTCGTACAATAAATAAGTATCTTCAACAGCAGAATTATTTTTTATATTTTGTATAAATTTATAATGAACTATATATGAATTTGGCTTTTTAACAGATGGTTTTATTTCTACTCTTTCAAATATCGGATTGTCTCCTTTTACAACAGTTGATGCTGCTGCATTTATAAGTTTCCCTGATGTTTTATCATACTTTAAATTGTAGTTAACATTTTTATCATAGTAAGAAATATAATATGCATTTGAATCGTTTCTTGACTCAAAATCTTTTGTTTTTATTTCTTTATCACCAAGTGCTTTGGCAAATGCTTTTTGCTCTCCGAAAAATAAAACCGGATTGTCTGCATTTTTTAAGTTCCATTTAAAAGTGTTTAATACCATTTTCTTTTCATCATTTTCTTTTGAATCAATGCTAAAAAGATTTTTTATATTGACCGGGTTTTCATCATATTCTTTTTGCAGCAAACCGAATTCATAAGAAAAGTCGTTTTCTTCATTTCGTTTAAAAGAAACTGTATCTTGAGGCAGTGTATCTTGTAATTTTAAGCCGAATGAAGTTTGAGGGTTTTTTACTGCATTCGTTACATTAGATAGTGTTTTGTTAAAGTGTAAAGGTGAGACGCTTAGGATTTTCATAATTTTTTCTCTTATTAAGTAAATTGTTTTATTAAATATATTATACTATTTATGCTATATGCAGCATAAAATATTTAAAATTTTTTACAAAGTTAAATTTCTCAAATTGAATAAAAGAAAATCAGATTCTTGCTCTACTCCGTTAATATCAAGATAACCTCTCTCATCGACAATTGACATACCGTCGCCTGATTCAAGAATATTTGAATTAATATCAATTGCACCGTTTGCAACCTGTATCCATATTTTTCTGTTTGGAGGGATATCATAGCTTACAGTTATATCGGAATTTATAAAACATCTGAAAATTTCTGCATCCTGATAAATTTTCAAAGAATCATCTTTTCCGGTGCCCGAAACAAGCAATTTCATCTTGTTTTCCATTTTGTCTTTTTGAAAATGTTTTGCGCTGTAAGAAGGATTTAGATTCTTTTTGTTTGGAAGTATCCAGATCTGAAAAAACCTGGTGTGATTAGTTGATGACGGATTAAATTCACTGTGTGTTATTCCATGACCGGCACTCATCACCTGAACATCTCCGGGTTTTAAAATTAATGCATTGCCGGAAGAATCTTTATGAGAAAGTTCACCATCTAATACAATGCTTATTATTTCCATGTTTGCGTGGGAATGAAAATCGAATCCACCTTCGGGTTTTAATATATCATCGTTTATTACCCTGAGGTCGCTGAATCCCATGTTAAAAGGATCAAAATATTGTGCAAAAGAAAATGTGTGAGCGCTGTTAAGGAAATCTGTGATAGTTTTTCCGCGTTCTTCTCTGAGTCTTAGTTTATACATAAAATTTATTCCTCTATCATATTACTTGATAAAGTATAAATTTAGGGTTTGGTGCTTTAAATCTCTGGCGTAAATTTTATGGGGCTTATTATAAATAATTTTAAAAATAAATATGCTTTTATAAAAGTGTTTTAAAAATCTTTGAGAGTAATATGTCTTGTTTTAAAAACTCCTGTTCAGACATTTTTTTATAAATTTCAGGGGTATTTTGAACTTGCAAAAATGTAAGACCCTTTGTTGTTTTTATAAAATCTTCTATGGAACAGATGTTGGAAAAATAATATTTGCTGTATAGATATGAGTTGCAGACTCCATACAATGCTTTTTCCATTAAATATCCTGTATTTTCGCAGTCTAAAACAACAGCCGTTGATGAGTAATTTTCTTTGAGCATATCTTTTAGCAGCATCAAATGTCTATAGTTTTTTGTTTCAGGAAGATAAAGAAAAAATGTCAATCTTCTAAGTAATTCTTCCAGTATTTCCGATTCTTTCTTTGCCATAATAAAGCCGGGACAGATATTTGTCTTTGAAGAGCCGTACAAAATAATTTCAAATTTTGAAAGTAATATTTCAGGCGGTGAAAATTTTTCTGTCATAATGATGCCGGGCTCCAAAAAAATTCCTCCGTTGCAATATAAAACCGCTGCTGCAATGTATTCGTAAGCAAGAAAAGAAAAATCAGAAGATATCCTGTCATAAATATTTTTGTTTAAAATTTCAGAAGATATATAATTTTTTAAATTTTCAGGATTTAAAATGGCAACATTGTATCCTTCGGGAATATATTTCTGCCAGGTTTTTATACACAAATTTATGTAACTCGGAGACTCTTTGGGGAGATTTAGATAGGTAAAGATAAAATTTTTTTCATCATTCATAAAAAATATTCCTGTTGACCAATTTATTTCATAAATAAAAGATTGTCCCATTAGCTGTGCTGTAACAGGGTGTAAAACACTCTGATTATTTACATGATATGTCGTAAAACGCCTAAGTCAAATTTTATATTCTCAAATATAAGCGTTAAATCACCTTAAATTAATCATTTAAGGACTATATACTAAAACGAAAGGACGTTATTATGACAAACTTCAAAAACGGATTGGGTATCAATCTAAAACTTATCAGAAAAGCAAGAAACATTACGCAGGAAGATTTAGCCGGTATAATCGGCATTCATTCCAGACAATTGTCAAAAATTGAGACAGGTGAACATTTTCCTTCCTGCAAAACTCTGGAAAAATTGTGTATGGCTCTTGATGTTACACCAAAAGAGCTTTTTGATTTTGAATTTTTAATCAATGAAAACGAAGGTGTAATGACAGGAACAGACAGTACTCCTGTTGTTCAAGCACGCAAATCCGCAAAAGACAATGTTTATGAACTTTTCCCAAACAAAATTACAAAAGAGAAAAAGTGCACGGACGGGCTCATGGCAAAAACTGCCAAAAATCTCAACAAGCCGGTTTTCGTAGAATATTTTGACAATAAGAAAATATCAAAGATAGTGGTATTTTATCCGGACGGAAGCGAGAAAGTTGTATTAAACAGTGTTGACGTTGAAGCAAAGCAGAATATGAATTATATGCTCAAAGAATATAAGAAAATCTGCAAAGATAAAGCGGCAACTGATTTTATAAAACTGGCACTTACAGCTTTACACAGTAACGAAGATTTGAAAAAGCTGGATAATCTTGTACAGGGTATGAAACTCGCAAGAGGTATTGAATAACAAATTAATTTTCATCATTGTTGAAAATCAATGATAATTGAGGCACATCAGGCGCAGGAATTTTATTCTTGCGCTTGTTTGCTGACAGGTCTTTTGAATAGTCAATCTGCATTTTTGTCATCATATCTTCCGCAGTTTTTATTACTGATTGCGGCAGACCTGCCATTTTGGCAACCTGGATGCCGTAGCTTTTGCTTGCTGAGCCTTCTATGACTTTTCTTAAGAAAATTATTTCTCCGTCATTTTCAGAGATTGTTACCCTGTAGTTTTTAATCTGCGGGAACAAAGAGCTCATAACATTAAGCTCATGGTAGTGTGTTGCAAAGATTGTTCTTGCTTTTATTTTTGTTGCAATATATTCCGCAACACTCCACGCAATGGCAACACCGTCATATGTGCTTGTACCTCTTCCGATTTCATCTAAAAGAATAAGACTTTTTTCTGTTGCAGAGTTCAGGATAAACGCTGTTTCATTCATTTCTACCATAAAAGTGGATTGTCCTAGAGACAGATCATCGACTGCTCCTACACGGGTGAAGATTTTATCCACTATACCTATTTTGGCAGCATCGGCAGGAACAAAGCTCCCTATCTGAGCCAGTATAACAATAAGTGCATTTTGTCTCATATAAGTAGACTTACCCGCCATATTAGGGCCTGTTAGAATCATAAACTGTGTATCTGTTTCATTATGATTATCAGCTACAAGTTTCAGGTCGTTTGAAACATATTTCCCCATAGGGAGAATTTTTTCCAGCACAGGGTGGCGGCCTTCTTTTATGTAAAGCTCATTTGAATCTGTGATAACAGGTTTTGTATACTTATTTTCTATTGCGCATACGGCAAATGACGTCAAAACATCAATATCAGAAAGTGCTTCCGCAACTTCTCTAACCGGATCTACAAATTCTTTTGAGTATTCTCTTAAGTCAGAGAAGATTTTGTATTCCAGCTCGAGTGATTTTGACTGTGCGGACAGTACATCTGATTCGTGTTTTTTCAATTCGTCAGTAATAAATCTCTCTCCATTTGTAAGAGTCTGGCGTCTTATATAATTATCCGGAACCATGGAAAGATTAGAGTTTGAGACTTCGATAAAATATCCGAAAGTCTTTGAAAAACCGACTTTTAAAAATTTAATGCCGGTTTCTTCTTTTTGTTTGTTTTCAAATTCGACAAGCCAGTTTTTGCCGCCTTTTAACAAATCTCTGTAATAGTCTAAATCAGCTGATACACCTTCTTTTATTACATTTCCGTCTTTTACTATTATAGGTGCATCATCAGAAATGGTCTTGTCTATAATATTGGCAAAGTCAAGAAGCCCTTCATTTTTTTGAGCTAACTTTGTAAGTAAATTCGATTTAAAATCTTTTAAGACTTCACTAAAAAGAGGAAGCAGCTTGATTGTATCTCTCAAAGCAAGGAAATCACGCGGATTTGCTGTATTGTTGCTTATTCTTGTTGAAAGACGCTGTATATCAAAAACTTTTTCGAGCAGTCCTATTAGTTTTATTCTGGCGGAAGTGTTTTTTATCAGCTCTTCCACTGCTTCCTGACGCTGTGTAATCTTTTCAATGTTTTTAAGCGGCTGATGTATCCATTTTTTGAGCTGTCTGACACCCATATTGGTCTTTGTGTTATCAATAGCCCACAATAAAGAGCCAAATTTTGTTTTATCACGTGAGGTCTCCGTAAGCTCAAGGTTTCTTCTTGTATTTGTATCAATGGATACATACTGTGTCAGATTGTAGCTTTCTATTTTTTCAAATTTAGGGAAATTGTCAATCTGTGTTTTGAACAGATATTCTATAATTGCTCCTGCAGCGCAAAAACCCGCCTTAAACTGAGAGAAGCCAAAAGCTTCCGGCGTTTCGACTTTGAAAATTTCTTTAATATTTTTTTGCGCGCGCTCTTCATCAAATGCTGCATAGCTTATTTTTGAACAATTGTAGTTTTGTGTTATTTCTTCAGGCAAATCAATTTTTTCATCCCCGACAATTTGAAATGGCAGAACTTTTTGCGAAATTTTAGGAACAACAATCTCGGACGGTTTTATTCTTGAAAGCTCGCTTAAAAGCTGTTCAAAATTTGTCTGGGTTACTTTAAACTCGCCTGTTGAAATATCAGTATAAGCAAAACCGTAAAGTTCACTTTTCTTATCTTTAATTACTGCTGCAAGATAGTTATTTACATTGGATTTTAGAAGATTTGTCTCGGTAAGTGTACCTGCTGTAATTGTTTTTACTATATCTCTTTTAACAAGTCCTTTTGCTGTTGCCGGGTCTTCAAGCTGCTCACAGATGGAAATTTTGTGTCCTTTTTCAAGAAGCTTGGGCAGATAATTATCAACCGCTTTTGCCGGAATTCCTGCCATTGGGATTCTGCCGAGATTACCGCCCTCACGGCTTGTCAGGGTAATTTCCAAATCTCTGGACAGAATTAAAGCATCTTCAAAAAAAGTTTCATAAAAATCGCCCATCCTGTATAAAAGAAGGACATCGAGATTTTCTTTTTTTATTTCCAAAAACTGTTTTAGCATAGGTGTTGCTTCATTTATGTCAACATCAATGCTGTTTATATAATTAATTTCTGATTTTGCCATACTCCCTCACTTACAAAAAATTTACTATAAAACAATGTGCTTTTCAAATATTTCATATTGTCATGTAATCCCGGTGTATGTAACGTAATGTGTTATTGAATTACGTTGCATATATAATTCCGGCTGTCTTTAAATATGCGGGTTGTATGTTTTGTATCAGAGTTTTTGATGCATTTGTAAACTGTTATTTAAGATGTTTAAACTGTAAATATAAAAAGTTTGTTGACATTAAAATATGTCTTAGATAATATTATTTCTACAGTCTGTTTGACGAAAAAAGCAAAATGCTCCCATCGTCTAGAGGCCTAGGACACATCCCTTTCACGGATGCGGCAGGGGTTCAAATCCCCTTGGGAGTACCATTTAGAACTGACGGTTTTATTTAATGAAGCCGTCATAATATAAGAAGAGCCTTTTGGCTCTTTTTTTATAAACAAATATTGTCAGGTTTTGTAAAAATAAGGAGTTAATATGTATATTAAAAATGCAATTATAAAAAATATTGGACCTATAGATGAACTAATAATTGATATGCCATTTAATGATATTGGGCAACCCAAGCCTTTATTACTTGTCGGTAAAAATGGTACCGGTAAAAGTATATTCATTTCTCATATAGTAGATGCATTATATGAATTTGCTAAGCTAAATTTTATTGATATCTTAAAACTTACCCCGGCAGCCCAAAGTCCTTATTTTAAAATTAACGGAAATATCAATGTAAAAACGGGATATAAATATGGATATACATTATTAAATTTTTTTAAAATTGATAATAAAAATGAAAAATTTTATTATTTTGAAAAATCAGGCGATATTTCCAGGGAGGATATAGAAAAAGAAATTGGTCAGGAAATTCTATCAGATATTAACTATAAAGAGAATAAATGTTTTAAAAAGGTATCGAACAAAAGAGAAGAACTAAAATCATTATTCCTTAAAGATGTTTTTTGTTATTTCCCTGCAAACAGATTTGAAGAACCTCATTGGCTTGTAACAGATAATATCAAAGAAGGTTCTTATTTTAATAAATGTCTTATCGAAGGATACTTAAATAAAGATATAATGGTAAAGAAATCTCAACAGAAAAATAAAGATTGGATATTTAATGTTTTCCTTGATTCAAGAGCAGATTTGGAAGAAGACAAAGAAGATTCAAAAGAATACAAGCATTATAAAGTCGTATCACAATATAATCCCAAATTGGGAGAAACTATTAAAAATATAGAAAAAATATTTTCTGAAATACTTAATACATCTAATATTAAATTAGCTTTAAACCATAGAAATAGCGGTTATACCAGATTGTGTGTACAAAACAAAGATGATAGCAGCATAATTGTCCCGAGTTTAGAACATTTATCCACAGGACAAAGTGTATTACTCAACCTGTTTATTACTATTATGAGATATGCTGATAATTCTGACTTAAATAAAAGTATAGACTTGTCTAATATAAGAGGAATTGTTGTAATTGATGAGATAGAATTACATTTACATTCTGATTTACAAAGACAAATTTTGCCAAAACTTATTAAGCTATTCCCGAATGTTCAGTTTGTGATAACTACACATTCTCCTCTTTTTGCACTTGGTATGGAAGAAACATTCGGAAAAGATGAAATAGAAATAAGAGAATTACCGGATGGAGATATTATATCCTCTGAACGGTTCAGCGAGTTTCAAAAAGCATTTGAGTATTTTGAAAAAACAGAGACATTTGAGAGGGAACTAAATAAAAAAATAAAAAGTGTAATAACTGAAGAAAAAACTCAGAATTTGCTGATAATAGAAGATGAAAAAGGTATAGAAATCTGGCAGAAATTCTTGTCTGAATATGGCATAGATAATGTAAGTGTTCAAAGCAGCAATGGATGTGATAATTTTCAATGGGAGTATTATGCAGAAAATGCTTGCAAATTAGATTCAAATTACAATCCGGTAATATATCGTTTAATAGATAGAGACGGTCGACGGGATGAAGACATTACAAAGTTAGAACACGATTATAAAAATAAATATGATAAATTTAATTTTACGCTTAAATGTCTGCCTTTTTATGAAATAGAAAATATACTGCTATTTGATGGTGTTTGTGAAAGTTTATTTCCAACTATTTCAGATAAGAATGAAGAAATTGATAATTTATATAAAGAAGGATTTATGTTAGAGTCAACATTTAGAACAACATTAAAAGATAAATTACAAAAACAAAATAAAAAAAAGGACATAAGTTATACTGTAGAAATGGCTCTGTGTGAGGCAGTAGATAAAATGAAAAAAGATAAATTGCATCTTTTAAATGGGAAAGAAATCGTAAAGTTATTAAAAAATAAGCATAATAAGAATTTTTCAGAGGAAAAAGTGTTAAAAAATCTAAATTTATCAGATTACCCAGAAGAGTTAAAAAAACTTTTAGAAGACATAAAAAAATATTTTGAAAATATTTCTTTGCATAATACAACTGCGTTGAAGTCTTAATTTTAATGATGACTGAGCCTGTTTTGTATTTATCTAATCTAGTGTTGCAGTAAGGTTATTTTGTCCTGAATCTTTCGTCAGAGCTTTTGTGAATAATCTTTTCTTTCCTGAAAAATTATTATCTTACAAAGAAGCCTTATTTAATAATAAATTCAATTTATTTAAAATATTTTCGGTAGTATAATTTTGGGCAATCACTTCGGTATGCGGATACAATTCTTTTCTCGGCGCCCATTTTTCTGCCATATGCGGTCTGTAAAAAACACCGATGGTCGGAACACCTGTTGCATAAGAAAGATGAAGAGTTCCTGTATCTATGCTTATCACTGCACGGCATAGCTGCATAACGTTTGCAAGCTGATAAATGGTTGTTGCATCTGTTAAATCAATAAAATTTACACATCCATGCCTTTTAAGTTCATCAGCATATTCGCGGCAGTCTTTGCCTGCACCGAAATATAAAACGGTTTTCCCTTCACTGTTAAGCTTTTCTATTAACTCTGCCGCAGTTTCAAGCGGCATGTAATTTTCTACATGTTTACCTACCGTACAGAGTCCGATGAGTTCTTTATTTTCAAATTGCTGTTTTATTTTTTGCGTAAGTGTATCATTTTCCGGGTCTGTAATATACTTAACAGGCAGGCTTTTATGCCTTTTTCCTGTTATTTCACTGAGAAAGCTTGCGTTTATATCCTGCATGTGATTAAAGCTCAGCTGAATCATAGAATTTACCGTTAGCAGATGTTTTAATACAGTTCCGGAGCCTGATATTCTTTTTTTACAGTTCAACAAATACGATATTAAAATTCCTCGATCATTGCCGTATAAAATAATAGCTGTGTCTATTTTATTTCTATACGGACAGGTATAAACAAATTTTAACAGGCCCGCTAAACCTTTATGTTCATTCTGTTTATCAAAACAAATAACCTCATCCACATCTTTCTGGTATTTTGCTGCTTCATAAAACGGCTTGTTCACCAGAAAAATTATTTTTGAATCAGGATAATTCAATTTGATATTTTGGCATAGAGTATTTGTCAAAAGCACATCGCCAAAATATGAAAGATTTATTACCAGAAATGTTTTTTTTGAGTTGTTTACCATTTTTATCTCAAATTTGAATAATTTATATCTAATCTAGTGTCGCAGTTGCCGCGGACTCTCTTGTAATTCCTTCCCGCTCATGCTGCCGCTGACTATGCTTCGCTACCGTCAGCTTCGCACTCGCTCACCGGGTTTCACCCGTCCGGAATTTCGCTGTCTTGTAATCAGACACTTCGGAAAACTCAACGTTTTCCTTCGTAGTGGCACTGGGTGCTCCGTACACGGCGTGCCAGTCTGATTCCGCTGACCGCAGCCGGCACCTGCTCACCTTTTAATATATCATAATTGCTATACGGCACGCAGAATCTTCGTTTCTGACTTAGCACCTCTCATAAAACAACATTTAGTTGCTTTTATTCGGCAGAGTCTCTATCCGAAACGTGCCACAGGCACCTTTCGCACAGAGTTCTTGTTCACGTCATTTCCCTCTCACAAAACAATTCACAGGATTGTTTTGTTCGGCAGAGTCTTATCACGAATTTTTCTCGGACAATCTAATTATTGCAATAATATTTATTTATTGCAAATAAGCTTTAATAATTTTGTAAATGTCTGCTAATTTCCGGTCATTATTACTTATAAGATAAAGCAGTTCATCTTTCATGTCTGATTTTTCTTTGTACTGAAAATCAAAATCAAACAAAGTTTTGGGGGTAACTTCAAGAGCTGTGCAGATTTTTTCTATTGTTTCAGCGGTAACAAAATTTTTCCCGCATTCTATAGAAGACAATGCTCTGCTGCTTATATCTATTTTTTCAGCAAGTTTTTCCTGTGTATATTTTTTTTCTTGTCTGAGTTGTTTTAAATTTTTTCCAAAAAGCTTTTTCAAATTATCCATATAGTTAGTTTTGATGAAAATGGATAAGTAGAACACGAATTGACACTTCGTATTTTAGATGTTTAAATACTCATATAAAAAATATAAGGATAATAAATAATATGGATTATATATATTTAGATGAGGAATTTGAGCGTATATGGCAAAAAATAGAGAATAAAGAAAATTTTTCACTTTTAAGATACGGTGACGGGGAAAGAGCAATAATGACAGGCCGCAGAGTTACAGCGCAGGAGGGCTGGGCTGCTCCTGATTATGTTACGGAACTTGGAGATGCTCTTTTAAATACACTTGATATTGAAGCAGAAAATTTTATTTATGCAATATCCTGTCCCTGCTGCGACAGAAGTTCATATTACTGGTACAGCACAAGAATTAAAAGTAAAAATAGAACATTTGCAAATATATTTGTAAATAAAAATTATAAAAAATTTATTGAAAAATTTGAATCGTTAAACACAGATGCTGTTGTTATAGGAAATTATAGAGGAGAAAACTCTAAAATCGGAAATTTAAATATACTTAAATATTACAGTGTTCCGGATGATTGCTTTGAATTTTGGAAAAACGGTGCATCTGAATTACTGGATAGAATTAAAAAAGATTTCGGAAACCGAAATAATCTGCTATACGTAGTATCAGCAGGCCCTATGGCTGAACCTATAATATATGAATTATATAAAAATAATCCAAATAACTGTTATATTGATTTTGGTTCATCTATAGACAAATATATCCATAAAACACAAACCCGCCCTTATGAAAATCCTAAGAACAAATATGCAAAAAGAAATTGCTTTATGGATAATCCTAAAACAACAGATTTTGATGTGAGTGTTGTATTGACTCTATACAAAAGACCTGAGAACCTTGAGCTTCAGCTTAGAGCCATTAACTCCCAGACCTTAAAACCCAGAGAAATTCTTCTATTTCAGGATGTAGCGGATAGCGGAAAAACAATAACGGTACCGGATGAATTATACACAAAATTTGATAATGTACAAAAAGCGCAATCCAATGTCGGAGTTTGGGGCAGGTTTGATTTTGCAAGAACAGCAAAATCAAAATACGTTTGCATTTTTGATGATGACACAATACCGGGAAATGCCTGGCTTGAAAATTGTCATTTCTGCATGCAAAAACAGGAAGGCGTATACGGTACTATCGGCATACTTATGAAGAATCCAGGTGATTATCCGTTTAAAAATTATATAAGAATAGGCTGGGCATCACCGAATAAGAAAGTTAAAAAAGTCGATTTTGTAGGTCATTCTTGGTTTTTCAAAAAAGAATGGCTGGAATGTATGTTTGAAGGTACAGAAAAATATCAGTCTTACAAATGTGCTGCGGAAGATATGTGTTTGTCCGCAAAATTAAAAATGACACGCAATATTTCTACCTATGTCCCTCCGCATCCTTTAAGAAAACAACAACTGTGGGGCTCTTTGCCTGATTATGCTATCAAGCTGGGTACGAATGATGCAGCAATTTCTGTAAATAATAATAATCTTTTAGTAATGAATGAAGCTATAAGATTATTGCTGTCAGACGGCTTCAAGCCTCTGTCCATTACAGATAAAAAATACATAAAAAATATATACAACAAAAGACGCATTGCGCGTTTGCTATCAATTGGGATTCCTATAAAATCTTACAGACATAAACTCCGGATGAAGTTAGAGGAATCATTATAAATCACTGGGACTTATACAGTAAATCCTGACAAAATTTTTCGAAACTTCGTCATACTGTGTGTTAGCAAAGTATCTATTCTTGCGTAACATATACAAGGATGACAGACCTTTATAGTATCTGTGGAATTTGCTATATATAAGTCCCAAATCATTTTACTTTATTAAATTCAAAAAATATGAGACAATATTTGTGCGTATTAGATTTTAGGAGTTTAAGAGATGAAAGATAAAACATTTTTAATGATTCCGGGGCCTACACCTGTTCCCGAAAGCGTACTTCTTGCTATGGCAAAGCATCCTATGGGGCACAGAAGTACGGAATTTTCAGCAATATTGGAAGAAACTTATGCTGATTTAAAATGGTTGTTTCAAACACAAAATGATGTATTTATTTATACATCAAGCGGTACGGGCGCAATGGAAGCCGCTTTATCAAACCTTATAAATGAAGGTGATAAGGTTTTGTCTCTGGTTATCGGTAATTTTGGCAACAGATGGGCAAAAATTGCTGCTTCTTTGGGCGCAGATGTCGAAAAAATAGAAGTTGAAGCAGGTAAAGCAATTGACCCTAAAGTTCTTAAAGAAAGACTGGATGCGGATGTTAACAAAGAAATTAAAATCGTTACTGTGACTCACAATGAAACAGCAACAGGTGTAACAAATCCGCTGAAAGAACTTGCCGCATTGATAAAAGAGCACGGTGCGGTTTCTGTTGTTGACGGAGTTACATCTGTAGGTGCAATTGAATGCAAGATGGATGAATGGGGTATAGATGTACTTATTTCAGGTTCCCAAAAAGGATTTATGATTCCGCCCGGACTGGCATTCCTTGCTGCAAGTGAAAAAGCTTTTAAAATGCATGAACAATGCAAACATCCCTCTTTCTATTTTGATTGGAGTGCATACAGAAAATCAGTAAGAGCAAACTCTACTCCGTACACCCCTGCGGTTAATCTTATAGTGGCGCTGAATGAAGCTTTGAAGATGATGAAAAAAGACGGATTGGAAAATATTCTGACTCGTCATGCTAAACATTCAAAAGCTTTGCGTTCGGCAATTAAAGCAATTGGACTTAAACCGATGGTACAGGATGAAGCAATTGCATCTAATGCAATAACTTCAATATACCCTCCGGAAGGTATAACTGTTCCTGATATCAGAAGCACTTTGAAAAAAGATTTTGATATTGTAGTAGCAAACGGGCAGAACGAACTTAAAGACAAGATTTTCAGAATGGGTACACTCGGCTTTGTCTGTGACAGAGATGTACTGGCTGCTGTAGCCGCTCTTGAAGCAAGTTTGTATAAACTGGGTTACAAATTTGAACTTGGTTCAGGTGTAAAAGCTGCTATTGAGAGTCTTGTTTAATTTTAGATGTTATATAAAATAATCAGGGAAATTACACTTAATTTCCCTGATTATTTTTTGTTTTTCTGTTGAAAAAGTTTTACATGAAGGCTTCGATACTTTCAAAAACCTGTTCTTTTGTTATATCTGATACACTAACAACACTATACAGGTCGTTTGGCAAAATAAAGCGAATTTTTCCACCTTTTGCTTTTTTATCCAGAAACATCTCTTCGTAGAATTTTTCTTTATCAAGGTTAAAGCCAACAGGAGCTATATCGTAATCGTCTATCAGTTCCATAGCTGATTCAAAATAGTCTTTGCTTATCAAACCTCTGATTAAAGCAAGTTTAAATGCCATTTTTATACCCGCACCAACAGCTTCTCCGTGGGTGTATACAGTATAATTTGTAAGGTTTTCAATAGAGTGAGCAAATGTATGTCCTAGATTTAATATAGCTCTCAGGCCTTTTTCTGTTTCATCCTGATTTACAACAGAAGCCTTTAAAGTGCAGCATATATCAATGAGTTTTGACATAATATCAGGATTTAAATCAAAAATCTCCTGTTTATTTTGTTTTAGAAAATCAAACAATCTGTAATTCAAAGGACAAGCGCAGGATTTTTCTATAAAAGCATATTTTAAAACCTCTGCCAGCCCTGTTTTAAGCTGTCTTAACGGAAGTGTTTTCAAAACGGAAATATCCATAAGTACAAGTTTGGGCTGGTAAAAAGCACCGATAAGATTTTTTCCGTGTTCATGGTTGATTGCAACTTTCCCTCCCACAGAAGAGTCTACCTGAGCAAGAAGAGTAGTGGGTATCTGGATAAAGTCGCAGCCTCTCATATAACTTGCCGCAGCAAAACCGGTAAGGTCTCCTGTTACTCCGCCGCCCAAAGCAATTATACAGTCATTTCTCTCCAATTTATGTTCAACAGCTGTATCCAGTATAAGTTTGTAATTTTCGATGTTTTTGTATTCTTCACCGTCTTCCAGTATTAGCCATGCGGAATTTTTTATAATAATATTGCTCATATATAATTTTGCAACTGTTTCATTAGTTACAATCAGGAATTTATTTGCTTTTGTATATTTTTTTATAATTTCGTCTGCGTTTTCAAGCAAATTCTGACCTATTAATATGTCGTAAGAATAGGCCTGTTTTTCCGGTATATTTACTTTTTGTTCAATTAATTGTGTCATATTTTTCTATTATTTCATTCGCAATTTCTATAAGTTCTTTTTTCTCTGTATTTATCTCAAAATCAGCCATTTTATAAAAAGGCTCTCTTTTTTTTATTAATTCAATAAGCCGTTCTTTAGGGTTAGGGTGTTTGAGCATAGGACGATGATTTATATTAGTTTTTCGCACTCTTGCCAGCAGTTCATCAACAGAAGCTTTAAGATAAAAAATCACGCTGTTTTTCTTTAAAAGTTCTATATTATCAGGGTTCTCAACAATTCCGCCGCCTGTTGCTATTACCTGATTATGATAATTTGCATATTTTGCAATCAAATCGTGTTCGAGTTTTCTGAAATGGGCTTCTCCTTCAATCGCAAAAATTTCTTCTATATGTTTTTTTGCAAGTTTTTCAATTTCTTTGTCTATATCAAGATACTGAAAATCTTTTAATTTTTCATCGAGAAGATGGGCAATTGTACTTTTGCCTGCACCCATCATACCTATTAAAACAATGTTCTTTTTGTTGTCCAAAATGTTATCCTAAATTTTTTATGTAATTATTGTAATTTGTTTTTGTTTCCTCAATGCTGTCACCGCCGAATTTTTCCAAAAATGCATCAGCAAGAATAATTGCAGCCATTGCTTCACCGACTATTGCACAAGCCTCAACCGCACAAGTGTCTGAACGTTCAAAATGAGCTGCATAAGATGATTTTGTCTCTATATCAACCGACTGCAGGGGCTGTTTCATTGTCGGGATAGCTTTCATTGTTACTTTTAAAACAATATCTTCGCCATTTGTCATGCCGCCTTCTATGCCGCCGGCATTGTTGGTTTTTCTGTAATATTTTGCATTGTCTGTATCATAGAATATTTCATCATGTGTAGACGAACCTGATAAAGCTGAACAAAGACAGCCTGCTCCTATTTCCACGGCTTTTACCGCGGGAATGCTCATAAGTGCCTGAGCCAATCTGCCATCCAATCTTTTATCCCAGTGAACAAAAGAACCGAGACCGGCCGGAATATTTTTAAATACTATTTCAAATCTTCCTCCGAGTGTATCTCCGTTTTCTTTTGCCTTGTCTATCTCGTGCCGCATTGCATCTTCTTCAAAAGAATTACCTATCTGCAAAACCTTTGATGAATATTCAACTCCGAATTCCTTTAAAAAGCATTTTGCAATTGCACCTACCGCCACACGGGAGGCAGTTTCTCTTGCGCTTGAGCGTTCCAGTATGTTTCTCACATCTTTTTGATTATATTTTTGTGCACCGGCAAGATCAGCATGTCCTGGGCGAACACGGGTTATTTTCTTTGCATTTACAGCTTCCAGTATATCAGGGTCATTCATATCAACCGGTTCTATTGACATTGGCACTGTCCAGTTTTGCCAGTCTTTGTTCTGTATTTCAAGACAGATTGGCGCTCCTGTTGTTTGTCCGAATCTGACACCGGATTTTATTTGCACTTTATCCGTCTCTATCTGCATACGGGCGCCTCTTCCGTATCCCTGCTGACGTTTTGCCAGTTCTTCATTTATAAATTCACAATTAACGCCGACATGTGAAGGAAGTCCTTCAATTATTGCGTTAAGGCACATTCCGTGAGATTCTCCCGAGGTTAAAAATCTGAATTTATTCATTATTGAAAAAGCTTTCTATATACTGTCACAAGGCAATTATATTCTAATTTTTATGCTTCCGCAACCTAAACAAATTGTAAAACTCCCTGAGAGTATAATACCCCTCAGTGTATTCTGTATGATATAATTTGTATGTGAATTTTAATGATGGTTTGATAATCTTTTTGAGTCCAATCAGAGGTGATAATGGAAAATACAATCGATACAATTTATGACAGAAGAAGCGTAAGAAAATATATTGATAAAGAAGTTAATCCGGATTTAGTTGATGAGATTTTAAGAGCGGGCATGTTCGCTCCCTCAGGTTACAACAAGCAGCCATGGGAGTTTGTAGTTTTTAATAAAAAAGAAATTATAAATGAAATTAAAAATATGCATCCTTATGCATCATCTCTTGAGACTGCGCCTGTGTGTATAATGGTGTGCGGAGACACACAAAAAGAACTGGCAGAAGGTTTTTATCAGGTAGATTGTTCTGCCGCTATTGAAAATATGGTGCTTGCAGCAAGAGCGCTCGGACTTGATACCTGCTGGATGGGGATATACCCGTGGGAAGAGGTAATGGCCGCTTTTTCACAGCGTTTTAACCTTCCTGAAAATATCAAACCGTTTGCTTTAATAGCACTCGGGTATGCCGAATCAAGACAGCCCCGTCCGAAACGTTACGATTCTTCTAAAATACATTACAACAAATGGTAATAATATGAAAAAATATAAAGGCATAATCTTCGATTTTAACGGTACGCTTTTCTGGGATTCAAAAAAGCATCAGGAGGCCTGGAGAGAATATTCTAAAAAACTCAGAGGAACGCCGTTTACAGATGAAGAAATGCAAAAATATATGTTCGGCAGAACAAATGAAGATATTATCTGGTATTTAATCGGCAAACAGCCTGATAAAGCACTTGTTGAAAAATGTCAGAATGAAAAAGAAGCAATATACCGTGAAATGTGTCTTAAAGACAGAGAACATTTTGTACTTGCAAAAGGTGTTGAAAAATTTCTTGATTATCTCTGTGAAAATGAGATACCGCACACCATTGCAACAATGTCAGAAGAGGTTAATGTTAAATTTTTTATAAAAGAATTTAATCTGGCAAAATGGTTTGATATAGAAAAAATCGTCTATGATGACGGAAAAATCAAAGGCAAACCGGCACCGGATATTTATCTTGCGGCAGCAAAAAATCTGAATCTTGCGCCTTGTGATTGTATAGTTGCAGAAGACGCACTTTCCGGTATAGAAGCTGCTCATAGTGCAGGTATAGGTAAAATCATTGCAGTCGAATCCATGGAAACAAGAGAACTATACAGCAAAGTTGCTGCTGTGGATGAAATTATTGCGGATTTCGATGAGTTTGACAGAAATTGGTTATTTACAAAATTAGATAAGGTAAGTTCATTATGAAAAAATTAAAAAGTCTATTTGTTTGTTTTGCTGTTATTGCAGGGTTGTCTATTGCTGCAGGCAGTGCATTTTCTAAAGTTGTTATGGATGATATAAAATTACCGGAACCTGTAATCACAGGAGGAATGTCGTTAATGGAAGCCTTGAAAAACAGACATTCTTCAACAAAATTTACTAAAGATGAAGTTCCTCTTCAAAAAATCTCTGAGCTTTTGTGGGCTGCAGACGGTGAAAACAGACCTGACGGAAAAAGAACTGCCCCGAGCGCTCTAAATACACAGGTGATTACAATATATGTTGCATTACAAGACGGTATTTACAAATATAATCCTCAAATGCATACGCTGGAAGCTTTTTCTAAAGAAGATATTCGTCCCATAATAGGTTCTAAGGCACCTGTTATTTTATTGTATGTAGCAAATCTGGCAAGACAGAGCAAGTATCTTGCAGCAGTAGACTGCGGATTTATAGGACAGAATGTTTATTTGTACAGTGCTGCAAACAACTTAAACACTGTATTTCTATACGGGGTTAACAGCAGCGCACTAAACTATAAACTCGGATTAAAACTCGGTGAAGAAGTCCTTTTTGCACAGCTTGTAAGCAATGCACCGTCTAAATAAATCAATAAAAACAGAAGCGTGCTTTAATAAAAAGCACACTTCTGCAAGGCGAGATTGATTGGTCTTATTCTGTGGATTATTTACATCCGCAGTCGTTGTTACAATCACAGGGATTTGTGTTGCAAGGATCACAAGGCTGTACCGGTGCTGCACATCCTGTAACAGAGTTGCAGCCAAAAGCAACCGTTATATTTTCTCTCGGATTTACAGAGGTAACTCTGTTGCCTTTCGGGTCAACAAGGTAAGCAACCTCATCTCCGGTATGCTGCAAGAGGCCTATAGTACCGGACAGAGCTGTTCTTGTCAAATCAATAGGAGCTTTAACAAGTGCTTTTGTTGAATCCATTAAGCTTCTGCCTGCTGCAGGAAGCTGTCCCTGGAAAGTTTCACCAAGAGCAAGTCCTACACCGTCAGTAACGTGTTCGGCAGCATTGCCGAGTGAAACGATTGCGCCGCCCACAGTTCTGCCTACAGTACCTAACACGCCGCCGGTCCAGTTGAACGGAGCTTCAATTACTTTAGCAAAGAAATTCGGCTTTTTATCTGTTTTTACCTGTGCGGTCAGTACCTGCTGCGGTAAATCTGCTTTGCAATTTTTGCATTGAATTCTTTCAAATGAAAGTTTCAAGCCGCCTTTGCAGTTGCCGGTAGGTCTTTCAACTTCCGTAACTTTACCGTAAACTTTAGAACCTGCAGGGAAGGTCTGTCCGTTTATAGTAACGCTTTCAGTTGTTTTTGCGGCAAATCTGTCACCGATAGTAGCTGATTTTGCACTGATTTCGTCTTCGAATTTCAGACAAAGTGTAGGAATGGTTACAACTTCGTCTTTTGCCACAAATGCTGCACCGCCTGTACATCCGCAGTCAGGTGCCGTGTAAGCTACGTCTTTTTTAGAATAGCCCATTGCAACTCTGACGCTTTCAAGCATTGATGCTACATCAGCACGGCTTGCATCTTTGCATGCCTGAATTTCGTTTGGATTAGGCACATCATTCAATGCTCCTGATTCAATAGCTTTTGCTACCGGAATTTTGGCCCAGGACGGAACTTTGTTGCCGTCACAGTATTTGCTTAAGATTTCATCTGCTTTGCAGTTGTCCATTTCACATGGAATGCCTTTTGCAAGTGTAACCATAGCTTCCGCTCTTGTTACCGGTTTATTCGGCTTGAATAAATCACCTGGATAACCTTCCATTAAGCCGTTTGCAACAGCAGTATTGATAGCCTGATTTGCCCAGTGGTCAGCCGGTACATCTTTGAATGTTTTTTGCGGACAGCCGCAGCTTCTGAGGTTGAAACCGTTAACTGCCATTGAAGCTATTTCCGCACGTGATACAGGCAGATTTGGCTTGAATGTTCTGTCGGGATAACCGGCAACGACTTTATTTTCTGCAAGCAGGTTAATATCGCATCCTGCCCAGAAACCTGCAGGTACATCTTCAAATGATGAAGCACTTGTGATAGGTGATGCGCCGCCTGTGATTGGCGGGTTGAAAGGTACGATAGTGCGTTTGATTACATCCATGCCTGATGATGTCTGCATTTCTACAGGGCATCCGGTGTTTGCAACAGGAGCTGCACCTCCTGTGATAATCTGGTCTATTGATTGTCCTATAACAGGCATGTCTGCTGCAGCACCGGTTGTAATACCTTCACCGCAATCACATCCGCAAGTCGGCAGATCCGATACCATTACACCTTGAGACGGAGCAATAGGACATCCGCAGCCTGCGCTTTCGCCGATAATTACATTATTGGCTTCGGAACCTACCATCTGGCTGTCGGAGTATACGTTAGCCGGATAAGCATAATGCTGCTTTGACAAAGATTTGTCATGATTTCTCGAAGCACAAACCGATTGCACAACAGGCTGGCAGTCGCAAGGAGCTGCAGCTTCACAAGGATTGCACGGATCAACCGGTGCACATGTGTTGCAAGGGTCGCATGGCGCGGCACATCC
Source organism: uncultured bacterium (assembly GCA_949296245.1). Lineage (GTDB taxonomy): Bacteria > Cyanobacteriota > Vampirovibrionia > Gastranaerophilales > Gastranaerophilaceae > Limenecus. The sequence goes on along the minus strand of CASFNW010000015.1, from coordinate 1,660 downwards.
TGTGTTGCATCCGCAGTCAGGTTCTGCAGCAGGTGCGCACGGGCATACTGCTGTGTCAGGTGTTACATCTGCCTGACATCCGGAGATTGGGCAAGCAGCAAGTTTTGACATATCTAAAGTTGAAATATCTACATTACTTGCAATCCCCGAGTTCATTGTGCCTGCCATCAAACCTATTGTTAAGGCTGCGGCAAGCGTAAGTTTGTTAATTGTCATCTTTCCCTCCTTAATTAAACAAACTGAAAATCGGATTTACCCAGTTCCGGTGCCGTATAAGCACACAACTTTTTAATGGATTAAAATCCAATTTACGATAATTAACATCTTATGCCGTATTATTACTGTGAAACCTGTAAAAAATCATTACCACTTAAGGTTACCTTTACGGGCTATTTAAATTTATGGGAATAATGAAAAAGTCCGTTGTTTTAATATGTTTATCAACTCTTAACAAGTTTAAAGTAATAATTTAAATCCTGTAAATGCTGTAGCCAAAAGGGCTTTAATTTATTACAAAAATAGTATATAATATATATAGAACTTATTATCTTTCTGTGTCACTAAATAAAATTATCCGGCTGGTAAAAAATGTCTTTTGAAATCAACGGTCCTAGTCCGAAATTCGGAATCCAAGAAGCCCAGAACATGCGCAACAATGGCGGCGGCGGAAATTTGGGCTACTTTCAGCGCAGAAAAAAAGATGAAAAAAAGAAAAAAGAAGAGGTTGATGTATTCCAATCCAGCGATGAAAATGATATTTTTGTTCCTGAAGATGCAATAGAGGATGACGGTATCCTAAAAAAAGCAGCTGATTTTATAAAAATGTTTAAAAAACCCAGAAGTTCATAAAAAATAGACCTTGAAATTAACTTCAAGGTCTATTTTTTAATTTATTTAATATATATTATGCCATGAAGCATAGATTTGCATCGTGTTTCGGCTGCAGTTCGCCTGTGCCATTATATGGTCCGATAAATCTTCTCACATCCGCGAGTTCTCTGTCTACTGCTGAGCCGCCTGCTGCACCCGGTGCCCCGTAGGTGCCGCCTGCTTGTCGTGTTCCGCCAACTTGTTCTGTACCGCGGGTACCTATAGTACCAACTTGCTGTACCGGCTGTTGAAACATATTTAGTTTTGGAATTTCAAATGTCATAAATTATAAATTTCCTTTAAACTAAAACTCTATACTTAAATAAAAACATGTGATTAAGAAAAATTGCCAATAATGTAACAAACTTTACAAAAGTTAAAAAAATAATTGTATTGATTTTAATCCGGTTTGGCCTGTACTGCTTTGGATTGTCAGACTGAATGGCTGATAATATTTATTATGAGAAAATCAATTAGCAGCGAAGCTGCACACGAAGTGTAATACGGCTTTGCCGTTGTAACCTTGATTACAGACTCATTGTATTTACGAACAAAATTTTCGTTAGCGTCAGCGTTTAGAAAATTTTGAAGATAAATACATTAGAGTCTGTTTTAATTAGCGTTCTTTTCTTTCTTTGCTTGAGATGTAGGCGAGGTACGAGCCGTACATATCAGGATGCCCTTTAGGGTATGGTTCGTTTTCTTTCTTTTAATCAAGGACTCCGTTTTGAGTTGACTAAATGTCAAGTCAAAATGGAGGGAAAAGAAAGAAAATGAACGTAAGAAAAAA
>CASFNW010000014.1 GCA_949296245.1 uncultured bacterium | reverse complement strand
GATCCTTCGGGTTTCACCATCAGGATGACGGATTGTTTTTTATCTTGGATTATTGGCGTTCGCTTTATTTTGTTTTCACAAAATATCCGCTCACTTTTTTGGCGTTTCTTCGAGTTTCGGGCTCTGCCCTCACTCTACTCAAAATCCGCTGCATAATAAAATATTTTCTATATACAAATCTGTTACCAAATTATGCATATATACAAGGATGACAGTTGGTTTGAATGACATTTATATTCTTTATTGTATACATATGTCCTTTATTTGATATTTTTTGGAATATATTGCTAAAATAAATAACAAAAAGTTCACCTAAATTGTCCGAGAAAAATTCGAGATAAGGAGCAAAGCGACGTGAACGAATTTTTTGAGTGTCACATTGAAAAGGTGAGCAGTGACGGCTCGAAGCGGAATCTGACGGGGCTTTGCCCCATGCGAAGGCAAACCACGCTTTGCCGTAGCGTCAGTATTCCAAGACAGGCTCGAGGCGGCAACTGCGACACTAGATTAGATAAATATTAAGTCCTTTAATTTTCTACAAAACTTTACAAAAGGAGTCGTAATGGCACATAAAAATCTCAAACAGCAGAAGAAGATTTAACAAATTTTGTACAGCGGTCATGGGCTGCTGCGAGTCTTGCCAGAATACTCAAAGATTCTCTGGAATACGGCAGCAATATAAACAAATTGGATACGATTTATCTTGCGGGTGTTGTCAATGAACTTTTACAAAAACAAAAATATAAAATATCCAGTATTAAGAAAAATCTATTTGGAATATAAATTATTATTGTTTGTCATATTTATATGCTAAAATTTTGCATAGCAGCAAAGTCTGAAACATAAGGAGAATTAAATGACTACGACTACTGAATTAAAATGCGACGTAAAAGATATGGCTCTGGCTGAACAGGGAAAAAACAACATTGAATGGGCAATGAAAGACATGCCTGTTCTTGAAAGAATCAAAGAAAGATTCAGAAAGGAACAACCTTTCAAAGGTCTTAGGCTCACTGCATGCGTACATGTAACAAAAGAAACAGCCGCACTTTGTATTGCAATGAAAGAAGGCGGAGCTGATGCAGTGCTGGCTGCGTCAAACCCCCTGTCCACACAGGACGATGTAGCTGCAGCTCTTGTAAAATACTGGGGTATTCCGGTATACGGATATGCGGGTGAAACTCCTGAGACATATGCAAAACACGTTGAAATTGTATTAAATCATAAACCTAATATTGTGATTGATGACGGATGCGACCTTGTTGCAACTATTCACAAAACAAGACAGGACTTAATTCCTGATATTATAGGCTCTACAGAAGAAACAACAACAGGTATTATACGTTTACAGGCAATGGAAGCAGACGGCAGTCTTAAATTCCCTACCGTCGGCGTTAATAACAGCCTTACAAAACACCTTTATGACAACAGATACGGCACAGGTCAAAGCTCTATTGACGGCATAATCCGTGCAACAAATATCCTGCTTGCAGGCAAAACTTTTGTTGTATGCGGTTACGGATGGTGCGGCAAGGGCGCTGCAATGAGAGCAAAAGGTCTCGGTGCAAACGTTATCGTAACGGAAGTTGACCCGCTAAAAGCTCTGGAAGCAGCTATGGAAGGCTACAGCGTAATGCCTATTGCAGAAGCTGCAAAAGTCGGTGATATATTCCTTTCTATCACAGGTGACAAGAATGTTGTTGATGTTCATCACATGTTAACAATGAAAGACGGTGCATTTGTATGCAACGCAGGTCACTTTGACGTTGAGGTTAATGTAAACGGCTTGAAAAAAGAAACAACAGAAATCAGACAAATCAGACCTTCTTTAGAAGAATACAAACTCAAAAATGGTAAATCTATCTATGTTCTTGCGGAAGGCAGACTGGTAAATCTTGTTGCTGCAGAAGGACATCCGGCTTCTGTTATGGATATGAGTTTTGCAAATCAGGCTCTCGGTATCGAATACATTGTTAAAAATCAGGGCAAACTTGAAAATAAAATGTATACACTTCCTCATGAAGTTGATGTTGAGATTGCAAAGATTAAACTTGATTCCATGGGAATTAAAATTGATACCCTGACACCGGAGCAGGAAGCTTATCTTCACAGCTGGAACTCGGGTACTGTATAGCAGATTTTAAGCGGCGGTAATGACTCTGTGCAAAACGTGCAGTCTGCACCTTTCGCATGGAGTCATTATTAACGAAAATTTTTTTGTAAACATACTTTGCTAATATAAAATACGTTTTTTACATGTATAATTTATTTATATTAGATAATTTATATTGTCGGAGTTTAGAAAATGAGTAATATATTAAAGTGGAGTTTTAAAAATGCGCTGGTAGGCTTGGGCTGTCTGTTCTGCGTGGTAGTAATAGCGTGTGCATTTCTGGCACCGGTTTTGGCGCATTCAAATTTTTCTCCGGCATCAAATGTTTTGTATGATTTTTTGCATAAACTTTGTAAAATGCACGGCACAAATATCTTCACTATATTGAATCATCCTATTGGAATATGCGCACGCTGTATCGGTTCTTATATCAGTGCCGCTGTTATCCTATACACGTATTTGCACAAGTTTAAAATGGACAAAATTATTTTTATAATAATAGGGACACTTGCATTTGGAGAAATAGCGGCAGAGTATTTTAATCTATTTGTAACAAATGATTTTATAAGATTAATAGACGGTTTCTTTCTGGGGGCATTTTTGGGAATGTTGTATATCAAAATCCTGGACTGGCTTGAAGGGAAAAAAGGCTGGTAGTATATATTTTTAAACTGCACAAAAATATATTATTTCAATTTTGTTAAAAATTTGTTACAATTTTACATTAAAAAATACATGCTAATTTTACATTAAGAACTTTAATATTAAAAAAACAAAATAATATTTTTATATTAATTAGACTTTAGATGTATTCCATGGGCTCAAAAAAATGTTATAATAGAAAAACAGAGAAGAATAAGTGTTCTCTTTACCCTTATTTAAGATATGTAAAGAATTTGTTTACAAAATAAAATAAAAAGTCAATTAATTTGAATTCAATGTTTTAAATATATTAGTAGGAATTATATTGAAGTAGGTAATGTCGGAGGAAAGACATGACAATTAGTGTGAACTCAAGAAAAAAACAGGCTAAAAAATCATTTGATGAATTACTTAATGACTTAAGAACAAGCAATTCAGAAAAAGTCAGATATAATGCGGCCCGCATCCTTGGTGAAATCGGTGATTCACAGGCTGTAGAACCGCTTATTGATGTATTAAAAAATGATAAAAACGGTTCTGTACGTCTTTATGCTGCAAGAGCATTAGGCGAGCTTGGCGATGTTAGTGCTACTACTCCTCTTATTGAATCTTTAAGAGAAGACAGAAACGTTGATGTTAGAGTTCGTGCAGCCCGTGCGCTTGGACGTTTGGGCGGCAAAGAAGTTGTTGAGCCTCTTGTTGAAGCACTCAACGACGAAAACCCTCAGGTTTGTATCACTGCTACAGATGCTTTAATCGAAATCGGCGATGTTGCTACAGACGCTCTTATGGAATCTCTTGATCATGAAAAAGTTAATGTAAGATGCGATGCAACAAGAGCATTGGGTGAAATCGGCAATCCTAAAGCAGTTGATAAAATTATCACTATGCTGAACGATGAATGGGTAAATGTCAGAATTTACGCAGTTACATCTCTTGGTAAATTGAATGATACAAAAGCAGTACCTGCATTGATTGAAGTAATGCAGAACAAAAAAGAAAATGATCTTGTCAGAGCCGGTGCAGCAGCAGCATTGGGTGTTTTAAGAGATCAAAGAGCATTGATGCCTTTGAGAGAACTCATTATGGCTGCCGATGAACTCGGTGAGCTCGAAGATACAGCTTTGAAATCATTCAAAAAAATCATGGCTGCTAACTGGCAAGCTATTCCGGGTGCTGCTCCTCAAAAGAAAACAGCAAACGTATAATAAAGCTGATACCCGAACAAAAAATTAAAGGCTCTCTGTTTTCAGGGAGCTTTTATTTTTAAATTAATATTATTAATTTACCGGATTGTTTTGTTCGGCATAGTCTTATCACGAATTTTTCACGGACAACTTTTGAACTGCCAATAATCTTTTTTAAATTTTGTAATCTATTCCGTGTTTTGCAAAAAGACTATTAAAATAATCTTTGTTCCTGTGTATTGTTTCGGCATCGAGCATCATATCCATTCCTCTTCTAAAAGGATGACTTTCTTGAGGATTTTTTTCTTCGAGCGCTCTTCTTATATATTCTCTTACAATATAATTCGTTTTTTGTGTAAGTTCTCTTTGTTTTTGCGCGTTGTTTTTATTCGCTTTAACTTGGTTTTGAATAATTTTGGCTTTTATTGCCAAATCCCTGAAATGCAGCGATGTATCATTGATTATTGTTTCCAGCGCAGAATCTCTTTCTTCGAAAGTCTTTATTGCCGGTTCAAATTTATATTTGCTATGAAAATAAACAGCTGTATCTTTAGAAAAGATATAAATAAAAGGACATTTATTTTCAATTATTTCCATAATACTGGCAAGTCTCAACAACTCTCCAAAACGAAATCCTTTTTGTCTGTATTCCGGCTCTACAATTATGTTATATCCTGTCATATATTTGTTTTGTTTGTCTATAGAAATTATTTCTTTACCAAAAACTTTTCCCGGAGCATTTTTTATTTCTATAATCCATCTGTTAAAACCGTCATTATAGTCTCTTATACCCAAAGACAGCTTGCCAAAAATATTATTTTGGATTTGAACATCTTCAAAGACCTTTCTTGTATCACCGGGCATAAAATTTTTCCATTGCGGCTTTACAAGAGGTTTTACAGTATTTAAATTTAAAGACGGTATTTTCATACAGCATTTAAATACTGTAAAGAAAATTTTTTGTTATTAAAATTTTCTGTAAGAACCGAGAAGCTTTATATAATTTGTGTTTAACTTAATTAAATCAAGAACTTTCTGCGTTGGCTCATCTTTTATATGCCCTTCAAAATCCGTAAAAAACACATACTCGCCAAGATTTTTCTTTGAAGGTCTGGAATCTATGTACATAAGATTTATATTTAAACTGTCAAAAACATTTAACACCTTAACAAGCGCTCCCGGCTGATTTTTAGTGGCAAAGGCAATACTTGTTTTGTCAGAGCCTGTTGGAGTCGTTGTGCAGCGTGAAAGAAAGATAAATCTTGTTTTATTATCTTTTTCATCGTTGATATTTTTAGCAAGAATATTTAATTTGAATAGTTCTGCTGTCTTTGCATTAGCTATTGCGGCATATGAATCATCCAACTCTGACAGTTCTTGAGCTGCTTTGCTTGTGGAAGCTTTTTCTATTTGTTCTATGTCGGAGGGAAAATATTTTTCAATAAATTTACTGCATTGAGCCAGTGCCTGCGGGTGAGAAATAATTTTTTTTACTTTTTGTATACTGCCGGCTTTTGAGACAAGGCAGTGGTTTACCGGTATTACTGTTTCTGCGGTAATCTGCAAATCCGGGTCTTTGATGTTCAAAAGATTATCCATAGTCTCTCTTACAATGCCTTCTATGGAATTTTCTATAGGTATTACCGCAGCAGCATTTTCATTTTTTTCAACATATTCAATAATACTTTTTACCGTAGAAAAAGGTTTTTGGCCAATATCTTTTGAAGGAAAAAAGGTGATAAACTGATTTTTTGCAGCTTCACAATATGAACCCGACGGACCTAAAAACAGAAGTTCTTTTATTTCTCTATTTATTTCAATCATTTTGCCATGCACCGTTTCTCTGGTAAAATATATATTTATTAAAACATTGTACAAAAAGGTTAAGGAAATGACAAATAACGCTGACGCGATAAAGTTCGGAACAGACGGCTGGAGAGCTATTGTCGGGCAGGATTTTAATTTTGAAAATGTAGAAATCGTTACAAAAGCAATTGCTAAATACATTCTGGATAAAGACGGAATTGAAAAACCTGTCATTATCGGCTATGACCCCCGCAATATGGCAGAAGAATTTGCAAAATTCAGCGCAAAAATTTTGTCCGATGCAGGCTTTAGAGTCAGTGTTTCTGCTGAAGTTATCCCTACACCGGTATTAGCTTACAATGCAAAAGAACTCGATGCGGATGCAGTAATGTTTACTGCTTCGCATAATCCGCCGGAGTATCTGGGGATAAAGTTTATACCCGATTATGCAGGGCCCGCTACTACAGAAATTACAAATGCTATTGTCGAAAACATTAAAAATATTGACAATATAACTTTTAATCCGTCAAAAACATATGATATCGAGTATAAATGTTTTAAAGAGTCTTATTTTAAACATTTAGAAGCATTAATTGATTTTGAAAAAATAAAAGAATACTTTACACGTGAAGACGATGACGGCGAAATTATCTATGACGGTCTTTATAGTGCCAGTATAGGATATTTTGACGAACTTTTAAGACGTAATAACATCAGCTTTGAATCACTTCACATGCATCATGACCCGTCTTTTGGCGGTGGCATGCCGGAACCCAAAGCAAAATATCTGCAGGAACTCATAGAACTTATCTCTCACAGAACAAGCGCTATTGGTCTCAGCAACGACGGAGACGGAGACAGATTCGGAGTTATAAACGAGAAAGCGGAATATGTAACACCGAATGAAATTATTGCGCTTTTATTGGGGCACCTGATTAAAAACAAAGGCGCTGACGGCAAACTCGTAAAAACAGTGGGTGCCAGCCGTATGCTCGATATTATAGCAGAGCAGTATGATATAGATGTTGTGGAAACTCCTGTCGGATTTAAATGGGTAGGCGCTGCAATGAGAGAGTATGACACAATTATCGGCGGTGAAGAATCCGGCGGTTTGAGCATAAAAGGTCATATTCCGGAAAAAGACGGCATACTTGCAGATTTGCTGGTGTTGGAAATGCTCTCTTACGAGGGTAAGCCTCTGTGGGAACTGCAGGAAGAACTAAAGCAAAAAGCCGGATGTAATTTTATTAATGAAAGAATTGATGTAAAATTGCAGGACAGAAACCAGCTTGAAATTTTGATGAAAAAATATACACAGCTTGACAGTATAGCTGATTTTGAAATATCTTCAAAAGATACAAAAGACGGCGTAAAATACTATCTGGACGATGACAGGACATGGATTCTTATTCGTCCGAGCGGAACAGAGCCGCTTTTGAGAATTTATTTTGAAAGCGATGAAAAATCAAAAATAGAAAAACTTAAAGAGTTTTTTAAATAGAAAGTATAAATACGGACACAAATACGGATACAAATATGGGCAGAAAAGTTGTTGCAAATAACAAAAAAGCCTTTCATGATTATTTGATTATTGAAAAATTTAATGCAGGACTTGTCCTGACAGGTACAGAGATAAAATCAATACGAAAAGGTGCAATAAATTTAAAAGACGGCTTCGCAAAGATAGAAGACAACGAAGCCTGGCTCTATAACGTCCATATAAATCCTTATGAACAGGGAAACAGATACAATCCCGACCCTGAAAGAAAAAGAAAACTGCTTTTAAATAAAAATGAAATTTTAAAAATGCTGGGCAAAGTCAAAAAGGAAAAATATACTATTGTACCTTTGAGCGTTTATCTGGAAAACGGCTGGGCAAAGATAGAAATTGCTCTGGCAAAAGGCAAGCAGCTCCACGACAAACGAGAAGCTATTGCCAAGAAAACCGCTGACAGAGAAATTGCAAGAAACATAAAAATAAGATAGTCTGTATCCAAATATCTAATCCGGTATCGCGGGTGCCGCAGTCAGCTTGGTTATTGCGCCAATAGTTAAGCAAGCGGAAGAGTTTTATCACAAATTTGTCCCGGATAAATTTGTTATATTAACCACCTGGTCAATATGCTGTCCAAAAATTCAACCATCGGGATGATGAGAAAATACTCTAGATAGAGTAATTTATAGATGAGGAGTAATAGGAAAAATCTAGCTCTTCAGAATTAATGGTAAGAAAACTTGGGTAGGAAAAAAGAATAGTGGAACTCACTGGATTAGATATCACTCTAAGACGCATGCAGGCTATTGAAAGTACTTTCAACAGCTTGGCTTCTTTTGGCATGGATAATACCCAATCCAATCAGGATTTTCAAAAAATTCTTGATTCCCAAAAATCCGTAAAAACACAGGATACACCATTTGCAGATAAAATTTTTTCCAGCAATCTTGCCTCCAAATCAGGCAGTAACGCAGATATAGACGCATTGATAGAAGAATATTCCGCAAAGAATGGTCTTGACAGCGCTTTTGTAAAAGCTGTAATAAAGCAGGAATCAGGTTTTCAGCCTGATGTTACCTCTCACTGCGGTGCAATGGGTCTGATGCAGCTTATGCCCTCCACTGCAAGTTCTATGGGAGTAAAAAATGCTTATGACCCCGAACAGAACATTGCAGGCGGAACAAAATACTTAAAAGGTCTTTTAGACAGATTTGGCGGCAACAAATCCCTTGCTCTTGCGGCTTACAATGCAGGCCCTAATGCAGTCGCAAAATATAACGGCATACCGCCTTATAAAGAAACACAAAATTACGTTAAAAACATAATGAGTATGTATCAGCAATATTCAGGAGGCTCTCAGTTATGATATCAAGAGGCATAGAAATAGCAGCAAAAGGCATGATGAGCCTCATTGATTTTCAGGACTCAATTGCCAACAATATAGCAAACGTAAACACAGCAGGTTATAAAAGAGAAGGCCTTTCCTTTAGAAATGTATACAATGCTCTTGTTGAAGAACCTGTAGAAAGAAATAACCCCAAAAATCAAGACGGCAGACTCGTAGGAGAAATCAGTATGGGCTCTGTTACAAACAAACTCGTGCACGAATTTTCGCAAGGCGTTCTTTCAAGAACAGAAAACCCTCTTGATTTAGGTATTGAAGGCGACGGCTTTTTTAAACTGAGAACACCGGACGGAAGCTATACTTATACAAGAAACGGTGCTTTTTGCATAAATTCACAGAACCTTTTGACCGACATGCAGGGCAATCTTGTTATGGATGACCAGAACCAGCCTATAAGATTGAATTTAACGGAATTAAATGTAAATTCACCAAAAGATATTGTTGTAAACGAGGATGGTTCATTTGTTGCGATGAGAGATGAAAATGCAACCGCCTTACAGAGAATCGGTATTTTTGACTTTGCAAACAAAGATGAAATGATGGCGGTGGGTACTTCTATGTATGTACCGAAAGATATAACAACAAATCCTGAGTTGAGATCTCAAAAATTTACGGTTCAGCAAGGTGCAATAGAGTTATCTAATGCAAGCATAATCAATGAAATGATTAATTCAATAAATGTTTCAAGAAACTATGAAACACTCAGTACACTGGTAAAAGAAAAATCCGGCCAGCTGTCTCAGGCAATAAGTCTTGGCAGATTGAGTGTATAAAGAAAATTTAACCCGTGGAGGATAAAATAAAATGTTAAGATCGCTAACGACAGCAGCAACAGGTATGATAGCACAACAGAACAATTTGGATGTTGTGGCTAACAACGTTGCAAACGTTAACACAACAGGATTTAAAAAATCCAGAGCAGAGTTTCAGGACTTATTGTCTACAGCAATAAGAACACCCGGTGCAATGATTACACAGGGTACATATCAGCCTGTAGGTGTAGAAATCGGTCTCGGTGTAAAAACTTCCGCAACAAGAAAAATTATGACAGGCGGTGTTATGCAAAGCACCGGCAACAAATACGATATGGCTATAGAAGGCGAAGGATTTTTCCAGATAGTGAGACCTGACGGTACTCTTGCTTATACAAGAGACGGCTCATTTGCGCCTGATGCTGTAGGTCAGCTCTGTACCTCTGACGGGTATCTTCTGCAGCCGCAGATTACAATTCCGCAAAACACTACAGAGGTCAATATCACTCCTGACGGCAATGTGTCAGTTAAAGTCGGAAACGACAACACACAAACTATCGTCGGACAGATTCAGCTTGTAAGATTCCAGAACCCTGCAGGTTTGCTCTCTATAGGACACAACCTGTATGTAGAAACTCCGGCATCCGGCACTCCTATTCCGGGAACACCAGATCAGGACGGTCTCGGGTCTATTCAGCAGGCATTTTTGGAAGGCTCAAACGTTCAAATCGTAGATGAAATGATTAACCTCATCAAAGCGGAAAGAGCTTTTGAAACCAACTCAAAAATCATAACAGCAGCTTCTGACATTCTCAGAACAACCAACCAGATAGTAACGTAAATAATTTTCTGACGGACGCAGCGTGAGGCATAGCCGAACCCAGTCCGGAGAGCGAGACACGAAATGAGCAGAAGCGAAAGCGCAGCGAATGACAGTGTCGAGCGGGAAGGAAATTCAAGACAAATTAACAGAAAGAACAAATGAAAAACTTAGTTAAAACATTTTTAATAACAACACTACTTGCAGGCACAACCTGTGTTTTTGCAGGTACAAAATGTTTTGCACAGACTCTTTCTGCTGAAAAATTTAAATCCATAGTCGCTGCTCAGGCTAAAAAAGATTTGCAAAAATACAATCTTGATGATTGTGAAGTAACTGTCGGTCACATGCCTGTACAAAGCTTTAACCTTCCTGACGGCAAAGTCACTGTAGAAATAGTATCAAACGGATACCAGAGTTTAACGGCAAAAGAATTCAAAAAGGTAAACATTAAAGTAAACGGTGTTTATGCAAGAACCTATTATGTTCCTCTGGAAACAAAAGCTTTTAAATACGTAGCCGTGGCAAAAGAAATGATACCGAGAGACAAAGTTATTCCTTTGCAGGCTGTAGAGTTCAAAAAAATGGATGTAATAGGCAACCTTGATAATACGGTAAGCCTTGAAGATATTACAAAAGAGCTCGTTGCCACAAAGGCTTTTTATCCGGGCAATATGATTTCAAAAAGATACACAATCGCAAAACCTGATGTAGTGAAAAATGCTATGGTAACAGTAAATTTCAGAACAAGTTCCGCAATAAATATTGCAGTGGAAGGCATAGCACTTTCACAGGGAAACAAAGGCGATATGATACAGGTTAAAAATAAAAGATTTAACAAAATCTATACAGGCGAGGTTGTCGGTGTAAATCAGGTGCTTGTACAGATATAAAAAACAAATAATTTTTTTAAATGGGGAGAGATAAAATAAAAATGGAAAAATTAAATAAAAAAAGATTGACCAAAACCCTGATAATATTATCAGCTTTGCTGTTAATAGCGCAGGGTGTTCAGAGTGCAAAAGCGGAATCTCTGTTTGTACTGGGTACATCTTCCTCTTTCTATGCCGAGCCAAAATCTCTCTTCGGTGCTGTTAGAGCCCGTTCTGTCGGAGATATTGTTACTATAGTTTTGAGTGAAAATATTAACTTCAACGATTCATTGAATTACACTTCCGATCGTTCTTCAAATACTGTTGATAATTTCACAAATTTCTTTAATAAAATTTTGCCGGGAACTCCTTTGAACAACCAGTTTAACAACTTTGGCGGTTCAAACTCTGTAGACAGCACAACTTCCAACCAGAGAACAATGGGTATCAACGACTATGTAACAGTTCAGGTTGTGCAGATGCTGCCAAACGGCAACCTTATGGTTCAGGGCAAAAAGACACTGGTAAACGGCGGTGAAAGAGTAGACCTTCTGGTTAGCGGTGTAGTTGACCCGAGATTTATTGACCAGAACGGTCAGGTTTATTCAAGAAATGTTGCTAACTTCCAGTTTGCACTTGCAGGCAAGGGTACTGTTACAAGAGCAGGCAACGAAGGTATCATAAACAGAGCGGTAAAATACCTGTTCTAATACATAAAATTAATACGAAAGATAAGGATATGAAAAAACTTTTAAAACTGATACTGGTAATAACAATGATAACAGGCATGGTTTCCTCCGATGCATTGTCCACAATGGTGAGAATAAAAGACATTGCGCACGTTAAAGGAGTAAGAAACAACCAGTTAGTCGGATACGGTGTTGTTGTAGGTCTGCCGGGTACGGGCGACAACTCGCGTTCTACACAGATTACAAACCAGATGTTACTCAAAAACCTCGGTACGGTAATCGAACAGTCAAACTATATCCAGAAGGGTTCATCAGCAGCCGTACTGGTAACAGCTACAGTTCCGCCGTTTGCAAAAAACGGAGACCAGATTGATTTAACCGTTTCCACCATGGCTGACGCAAAAAGCCTTGAAGGCGGTGTACTTGTCCAGACACAGTTAAGAGCACCTAACGGCGAAATTGTTGCAATCGGTCAGGGACCTGTATCAGTAGGAGGTATTTCAAAAGATTCCAACGGAACAAGCACAAGAACAGCTATTACAACAACCGGAAGAATCCCTAACGGCGGTATTGTGGAAAGAGATATCAATACACAAATCGGTGATGAAAACACACTTACACTTCTGTTAGACAAATCAGACTATACAATGGCAACCAGAGTTGCAAATACTATAAGCAGAAACGTTACCGCTGCAAAAGCAGAAGACGGTTCAAGCATAAGAGTTGCAATCCCTGCAAAATTTAACAATGACAGAATTGCTTTTCTTTCAATACTTGAAAATATGACAATTGATGCAACAAGAGACAAAGCAAGAGTTGTTGTAAACGAAAGAACGGGAACAGTGGTAATAGGCAGCGAAGTAAAACTTCTCCCTGCAGCTGTTGCACACGGAAACATAACGGTAACAGTACAGACAACAAATCAGGTTTCACAGCCTGAACCGTTTGCGGGCGGTACTACTACAGCTTTTGCAAACAGCGCTGTTTCTGTTAACAAAGGCTCGGGCAGCCTTGTTACAATGCCCGCAAACAGTACGCTTAATGACCTTGTCAGAGCGCTCAATGCTATCGGCGTTGCCCCGATTGACCTGATTTCAATCATGCAGGCATTGAGAGAAGCCGGCAGTCTGCAGGCGGAAATACAGGTAATATAGCGAATTTCCGGACGGACGACACGACCGAAGGGAGTTAGTCCGGGGAGCTAGACACGAAATGAGCAGAAGCGAAAGCGCAGCGAATGACAGTGTCGAGCGGGAAAGAAATTCAAGACAGCGAATTTGCCTTCTTTTCTTAGCGAGCTGAGGCGAGCTAAAGAAAATGGTGTCACGGAAAGACATTAAACAATTAAATATATTAAATGTCTGTAAATAGTGACCGGACGGACGCCATAACCGAAGAAAATTCAAAACCAATAAATAACAAGAGGAAAACATGTCATATTCATCAATACAATCAAACGCATTATCACCGGATATCATAAATACAAATGTCCAGACACTGGACAGTATAAAAAGATTGCCCTCTCAAAGAGAACAGTTAAAAAAGGTATCTACAGAATTTGAAGCAATTTTTATAACAAAAATGCTCAATGAAATGGACAAAACAGTTGACAGAGAAGGCGGTATCTTTGGCAGTGATGACAAGTACATGGATAAATTTAAATCCTTTATATTTGATGAAGTAGGACGTCAGATTGCCAAAAACCCGAATTCTACAGTCGGTTTTGCAAAACAGATTTATACACAGATGGAAAAATCTCTGCCAAAAGAAGCACCGGCAGAAAATGTTAATGAAACAGCCGCTAATGCTGCTGCAGGGGTAAAAAAAATCAAAGTCGATAAGGAGATATAGTCTGAATGTTAGGTAACATCAATACAACACACGTTAGTGCAATACAGCTTTTAAATGCAGCAAACGCTTTTAAAAATATATCAGCAGCAAAACCTGCAGAAACAATGCAGCCGGAAGTTGCACAGACAAGCAGCGGTGTGGATTTAAACGATGATTTAATTCTGCAGTCACAGGATGTTGAAGAAATCAAAAAATTTGCACAAATGGCAGGAGAAAATGACCTTACAAATGATGACATCAAATACGGACTGAGCTACGGCAGAAGCGTGATTGTAGAATACCTTGCATAAAAAAATATTACTAAATAACCTCACGGGGGAGAAAATTATGATAAAAGAACAGATTAAAGAACTCGAAAACATTGTGAACAAAGAGATTGACGGTTATAAAAACATCCGTAAGCTATATGCTGACAAAAGAGAAATGCTTATCCACGGCAAAGTAAACGATTTGTTTGATATAGATGCAAGAATCAGTGATACTTACAAAAACATAAATGACTGTTCCGAAGCCAGAAAAAAAATGGCACAAACAATGGATATAAAAAATTACTCTTTGACTGATATTATCAACAAAATAAAAACTCAGGATGAAGAAGCAGCAAAGAAATTTGAAGCAAAAAAAGCAGAAGTCAGCGAACTTGCGCAGAATATATTTAAACTGGAGAAAGTAAACCTCGAGCTTTTAAAACACGGAATGCACGTAACAAACAAAACCCTTGAAATTATTCTGAAAGGCATAAAACCTGTAACCGAAGAATACAATAAACAGGGCAAAAATATTACAAAAAAACAACTCGAAATGTCTTCTATAGTGGAAGAGGCATAAAAAGCCAAACGGTTGAAATACTGGAATGTACACGGATCGGCTTAACCGGTCTGAAAGATAAAAAGGAAACTAATTAATGTATACATTAAACGGGATAATGAGCATGGCACAGCAATCTGTAAATAATAACCAGATTGCGCTGAATGTGGTGAGCAATAACATTGCAAACCTTAACACCGAAAACTATACAAGACAAAAAGTTGATTTTGCAGCAATACCGCCAAATGACAGCTTTAGATGGTGTTCTACAAACGGCGATTTGTTAATCGGACAGGGTGCTGAAATAACAGGGATTTCCACAAAAAGATCCGAATGGCTGGATAATTATTATAGAAGCCAGAGCGCACCAAACGGTTATTATGACCAGATAGGCGGAATGCTAAACAATATGGAAAACCTGCTCAATGATGAATTGAGTGCAAACGGCTTGCAGCAAATGTTTTCCGACTTTTTTGCAGCATCGCAGGCACTGAGCAGCGACCCGACAAATAATGCTTACAAAATAGCTTTCATAGATGCGGCACAGGATGTTGCTGATATGCTCAATAACATGTCCAAAACAGTCAACAGTTATATAACACAGGCTGTCGGAACTTTCGGCGATGCAGACAGTTTTGAAGTGTCTATGATAAAAACCGAAACGGACAGTCTGGATGCAAAACTTCAGCAGCTTGCGGAACTCAACAATCTTGTTGCACAAAATCCCGATTCCAATACCGTTCTTGACCAGAGAGATGCATTGCTTGATGAAATTTCAACAATGATTCCTCTCAACACAACAAAAAACGAAAACGGCACGGTCAATGTAATTATTGACGGTCAGACAGTAGTAAAAGGCGGTGAAAAACGCCTTACTATAGAAGCTGTACAGGGCGATGACGAAAATCACCCCGTAAAAATTCAGCTTGTCGATGCGGATGGAAATATTAAAAGTGAAGATATTTCAGATTCTCTGACTGATTGCGGCTTGAGCGCAATACTGCAGGCCGGTGAAGGCGACAGTTTCGGCTACAAAACAATCTTAAATGATTTAGACAAACTCGCTTCCGCTTTTGCGCAGGAGATGAACAGAATCCAGACTCAAGCAGACGCCAACGGTACACCTATGTACATAGGTCCTGACGGAACACTTGTAGAGTCAACAACACAGTTTTTTGTTACAAAAGACGGTTCTGCTGATTTTACAGCCGGCAATATAACAATCAATCAGGCGCTGATTGACGACCCGACACTCGTGGCAACCGCACGTCTTGACCCCAACGCAGCGGATTTTGATGACAAGGCTGTAGGCAACACAGGCAATATGGAACAATTCAATAATCTAGCAAAAGGCAAACTGACCGGCCTGAGCCTTTCAGACCCGCCCGGAGAAGGTATGTCTATTATGGATTATCTGGCAAGTCTGGTTTCAAAAATAGGCTCCGGTGTAGCTTCCATACAAAATGCCGCTGATGCACAGGATGCTGTAATGCAGCAGGCGCAGGCACAAAGAGATGAACTTTACGGCGTGGATTTGAATGAAGAGCTTGCAGATTTAATCAAATACCAGAGAGCCTATGAGGCTTCCGCAAGACTGTTCAATGCCGCTAATGAAATGATGCAGACAATTATAAATTTAGGAACTTAGTAAATAAAAACCAGAGGTGACAATAAAAATGGCAATAGTTTCAAGTTATTCACCGAGCAGCATGCTTACTACAATAACAACACAGCAAAATAATCTGTATGATTTGTACAATAAAATTAACTCCGGACAAAAATATACAAATATTTCTGATAACCCTCTTGCAGCAGCTGATTTGATAAAAATCAACAAACAACTGTCTGAAATCGGAGCATATGTTGATAATATAGATAGAGCAACAACACAGATTAATGCACAGGAAGAGACTTTTTCCACTATAGTTGAGAAAATGCAAAGAATTTATGAACTTGCTGTTCAAGCTGCCAACACACCTAGCGGTGAAGACGGGTTCAAAGCCTGTTTAAGTGAAATTCAACAGCTTAAAGAAAACATTGTAGACCTTGCAAATACGCAGTATGACGGAAAATACATTTTTGCCGGTACAAATGTAACTACAAAACCTTTTGAACTAGGTGATGACGGTTCGGTTACTTATAACGGGACTCCGGAAAACAATACAGCCGGTTATGAAAGAAGAATAGAAATTTCTGACGGAGTTTTTGTTGAGCTAAATAGTGCAGGCGATACTATATTCGGTACCTATGACCCTAATGACCCTGCAAAATCATCCGGTTTATTCGGTGTACTAGGCGAACTTGAAGAAATTATGACAACTGAGCCCATGGACAATCAGGCTGTAAGCGAACACCTTGGAGAAATAGAAGGTGCAATCAAACATATCTCGGAAATTCAATCCGAACACAGCACAACAGCTTCAAAATTAACAATGACAAAAGAACTTCTGGAATCAAATGAATTGACTCTGGAATCAAGAAAAGCGGAAATATCAGAAGTGGATTTGCCTTCAGCAATTTCACAGCTTGTTCAGCAGAATTATGCGCTGCAGGCTTCAATGCAGGCGTATTCCATAATATCTAACCAATCACTATTAGATTATATCTAAATAATCTTACAGTTTAAAATGTTTAATCTTACCATTATTTAATTTACGGGCGTTACTAGGGATATACACAATAGTTCTGCCCTTTTCTTTATAATAGGCTAAAATATGTCTCTTTGATAAAACCTTTATTTTGTCATATAATTTTATCAAATAAACGGGTGAGGTGTATATGCTGCAAACACTTAATAAAATTAATTCTATTTGTGAGTTAGCAAAAGAAGTTTTGCAAATAGAAGCAGACTCTGTACTGGAATTGAAAAACAGGATAGGCGAGGATTTTGAAAAGGCAATTGATATTTTGTACAATTGTAAAGGACGTGTGATTGTTACAGGCATGGGCAAATCAGGACATATCGGCAAAAAAATTGCAGCTACACTTTCCTCTACAGGAACTCCGTCTTATTTTCTGCACCCTGCAGAAAGCACTCATGGCGACTCCGGGCTTATTACCCGTGAAGATGTAGTTATTGCTATTTCTAACAGCGGTGAAACAGCGGAACTGATGAATCTTTTGCCTTTAATTGAACGTTTCGGCGTAAAAATGATAGCTATGACAGGCAAAAAAGACTCTACTCTCGGCAAAAAGGCTGATATTGTCCTTGATATTTCCGTTGAAAAAGAAGCATGCCCCTTAGGTAAAGCGCCTACAGCTAGCACTACTGCTACTCTTGCGATGGGAGATGCCGTTGCAATATGTCTTTTGAAAAAACGAGGTTTTACGGAAGAAGATTTCCTTATGTTCCATCCGTCAGGGGCTCTGGGGCGTGGAGTATTATACCATGTGTCTGATTTAATGATTACGGGAGACAGAATCCCTGTTGTAAATGAAAATAACACTTTCCACGATACAATACAGCTTATATCCGCAAAAAAACTCGGCTGTGCCGTTATTATTAACGAAAACGGCATAATGACGGGGATACTGACAGACGGCGATATAAGAAGAACTCTTTTGAAATATGACAATACATCGAACCTTAGCGCAAAAGATGTTATGACACATAATCCTAAGGTTATTTTACAAACAGACCTTGCAGCAAAAGCTCTGCATATAATGGAAAAACACTCTATAACTTCTCTAGCTGTTTGTGATAATACTGGCAAGCCTGTAGGTTTGATACATATCCATGACCTTTTGAAAGCAGGTGTTGCATAATGGATAATAATATTAATTTGGATTTAAAATATAAAGCAAGTAAAATAAAAGCACTTGTTTTTGATGTTGATGGTGTTATGACAGATGCTTCTTTGACATTTGATGAAAACGGTGTTGAGTATAAAACCTTTAATGCAAAAGACGGACAGGGCGTTATTATGGCCGGTAAATCAGGCTATATTACTGCAATAATTACAGCAAGAGAAAACGGCACTGTGCGTCACAGATTTAAAAATCTGGGCATGACAAAACTCTTTGAGGGTTGCAAAAATAAAATAGCGGCATTGCGGGAGTTTATGGCAGAATTTGACTTAAAGCCCGAAGAAATTGCATATATGGGTGATGATTTGCCGGATATATGTGTTTTAAAAGTTGTCGGCATGCCTTGCTGCCCTAATGATGCAGTTGACGAAGTTAAAGAGCATGCCCTGTTTATTGCTTCCAAAAACGGCGGACGGGGAGCTGTCAGGGAAATGTGCAACTTTATACTAAAAGCTTCCGGTAAATACGAATCTGTTGCTTCTGCAATTATTAACAGAGAATAGGATGCTTCAGGGCTATATGTACTCTGCTGTCTTGCGGATTAATATATAAATAATAATTGTCAAAAATACACTTTAAATTTTCTGATTCCATTAGAATTTTAATCAAAAAAATAGGGCTTAGTATGGAAAAAGCCCTAGCTGTCTGGAATTAAGAATAGTTGGAAGTATGAAAAAGATTTAATTATATATAACTTTAAAATTTGAACAAAAACAATTACCCGGTCGGGTATTTCTTAAAATTTGTTGTGATTTTTATTCAAACTAAATAAAAATAGTATGAAACAGATTATTAAGTGTATTTTCTGCACTTAATGTCATACCCAGTAATATCAAGCTTTTTTGGCAGATATTAAGATTTCTTTAAGAGGGGTTGACAAAGAAAAGTTTATAGTACATAATAAAAATGTACTAAATAGTGTAGTTGAAACACTTAATAAAACAACTCACAACATAAGGACACAAAAAATGAAAGTTAATAGCATAAATACATATAGCTATCAAAATATAAACAAAATAAATAAACAATATGCCACAAGACCTGTTTTCAAACAGGCTCAGCAAGAAAATGTTATCCCGACTGCTATTATAGAAACTCTGGTTGAATCTGCCAATGATAAAAAGAATAAAAATCTTTTTATGAGTAAAATCAATTACTTTAGAGATGTGCTCTTTTCTGATGAAACAACCAGAAAAGCAAAACAGCTTCAAGAAGCAATTGACAGCTATGATTCAGCAAAAAATATATTATACAATGCATAATATATTTAGACCGAAACATTATACAAGATTATAAAACTTTTCCCCGTTAACACATTTTTATTTTGAATAGATGCAGTAATTTCAGACCGAAAGGTCTGATTTTTTTATTCTTTTGACGCATAATATTTAAAAATTTTAGTTAATAAGCAATAAATCAAATAATTAAAATACACGACGATCCATTCAAACAGAATATAATTTAAATCCGTCTCGGCAACTCGGACCGTCAAAATTAATAAAGTTTAAAATGCCAGAGCTGCGGGTCTTAAGTTGAGATTAGTTGTTTTAAAAGCGTAATATCAGGATTTGAAATAAAAACTAATCCAGTGTCGCAGCTGCCGCCGGCTTAATATGTCATAATTATTATACTGCGCGCAAAAGCTTCGCTTTTGACTTAGCACCTCTCATAAAAGCTACATTTAGTTGCTTTTATTCGGCAGAGTCTCCATCCGAAACGTGCCACAGGCACCTTTCTCACGGAGTCCTTGGCACGCAAAAGCGAAGCTTTTGCGCGCAGTATAAAGATTTACGAGCCGTACATATCAGTATGCCCTTCGGGTACACATTCGTTCAGAATGACGTATGGAAAGATTCTTTGCCCTTTCACAAAGCAATTCACCGGATTGTTTGTTCGGCAGAGTTTTATCTCGAATTTTTCCCGGTCAATTTTCATAGTATTTTTAATTTTAATTATTCTGCAGAAACTATTGCCGTACCCGAGCTTGTACCCAGTCTGTCAGCGCCTGCTTCTAGCATGGCAAGTGCTTTTTGTTTATCACGTATGCCGGCAGAGGCTTTTACTCTAAGCCCGTAAGGCTTTACTATTTTTGCCATAAGTTCTACATCATCAGCTTTTGCGCCTTCGCCATTTTTTACAAATCCTGTTGATGTTTTTACAAAATCAGCTTTTGCCTCCACACAAATTTCGCAGGCTTTTTTAATTTCTTCTTTATTTAAAAGGTCAGTTTCCAGAATAACCTTTAGCGGTTTATCTTTGCAGGCTTTTTTGACTTCTTCAATATCTTTTTTTACAAAAGCCCAGTCATTGTCTTTGATTTTTGAAACATTTATCACCATGTCAATTTCGTCTGCACCGTCTTCTACTGCTTTTTGTGTTTCGAACGCTTTGACATCACTGCGGTTTGCTCCGAGAGGGAAGCCTACAACTGTTACTATTTTTACATTAGTATCTTTTAGATACTCTTTTGCCGTTGAGACATTACAGGGATTGATGCAGACGCCGAGAAAGCCGTATTTTTTTGCTTCGTCAAAAAGTTTTATTAATTCTTCTCTTGTCGCATCCTGTTTTAAAAGAGTATGTTCAATATATTTTGCAAGTTCCATGATTGATTCCTTATTCTGATTATATTATTCCTGTCTGGCATGCCGCTAACTCACAGAGGAAAAGCTATTTTCTGCCAAAAACTGTGCTGATTTGATTTTTTTTGGTGCAAATTGTTCAACATGCCTTTTTAAAAGCTCAAAACAAAATTCGCATATTCTATCAGTTGCAAGTTCATCATATCTTGTTTTTGCATCAAAATCGAGCTGTAAAAGTGTGTTTAGAAAATCTCTTATTTTGTAATGCAGTTTAACTGCTTTTATTGTATGCTTTTTGCACTCAAAACACACAGCCCCGCCATTTTCCGGTGAAAAATACATATTTTCTTTATCAAGTCCCCCTCCGCAGCATACGCATGTTTCTAACTCCAGAGAGTATCCGGCAATATGAGTGATTTTTAGCTGAAATTTTAACACTGCAAGCAGAAGTTCTGTTTTGTTTTTTGATTTTGATATAGCATCAAGAGTTTTGTAAAAAAGCTCATAGATTTCTTCACTGTTAGGGTCATTTTCTACCCCGAAGCTGTGAACTATATCCCCGCAGTAAATAGAATACAAAAGTTTGTCCATGTCATTGCGGGTGTTTTTAAAAGTGTTTATTGCCTGAGCCTGACAGATAGTATCAAGATTTCTGCCATGGCGCAGCATCAGCTGGTTTGCAACAAGCATGTCCATTCTCCCGCCGAGTTTGCTTGTTGTTTTTTTTACACCTTTTGCCACACCTCTTATAATACCTTTGTCTTTTGAATACATGACAATAATTTTGTCAGTTTCGGACAAATTGTATGATTTCAGATTAATGGCATTAGTGGTAAAGTTTTGCATTGTTATAAATGTTAACGAATTAGAACTGAATATTAAATTTTTCGGATGTACCGGTGCCGTGATAAGCCCCTCTTAACATCTGCTCTATTTCAACCTTGTTATCGCTTACTTCAACGGCAACTTCTTTGGAAATTAAATCTTCTTTTATAAGCTGGAGCAAAGACATATTCATTGTAATCATGTCGTTGTAAGAACCTTTTTTAACAAGGTCATAAATTTGTTCAAGCTCGTCTTTAATAATAAAGTCCTTGATAGTAGGTGTAACAACCATAATCTCGCATGCCGGCAGACGACCATGCCCGTTTTTCATCGGAATAAGTTTTTGTGCCACACATGCTCTTAAAGTCTCTGCGAGTTGTTTTCTTACATTTTCTCTGTCAGACGGTTCATACATGCCAACGATTCTGTTTACTGTTTGTATTGCATCGTTTGTATGCAGAGAAGATATTACAAGGTGGCCTGTTTCAGCCGCTTTCATGGCGCTTGTAAGAGTTTCTATATCTCTGATTTCACCTATCAAAATAACATCCGGGTCCTGTCTTAGTGCATATTTAACACCTTCAGGAAAAGAAACCGTATCAATCTCAACCTGTCTTTGGGTAATGATACAATTTTTGTTGGAATATATAAACTCTATAGGATCTTCTATTGTGATAATGTGTTTGCGTTCGTTTTTGTTTATCAAATCAATCAATGAAGCAATGGTAGTAGATTTACCGGAACCGGTAGGACCCGTTACCAGCACGATTCCGCTGTTAAATCTGGAAAAAGTATTTATTGCCGGAGGAAGATGAAGCTCCGCAAATGTAGGTATTTCATAAGGGATTATACGAAATACCAGAGAGGTATTGCCCATCTGTCTGCCCAGATTGATTCTGAATCTTGAAACTCCCTTTATTTCATAAGAAAAATCTAGATCAAATGCGGCCTGTACCTTTGTTCTCAGGTATTTGGGCAAAACAACATTGAGCACATGCGATATGTCTTTTTCTTTAATAACCGGATAATTGGTTTTAACAATCACTCCGTCTTTTCTCACGACAGGCACTTCGTCAATACGAAGATGAACATCTGAAACGCCTTCCTCTACAGCTTTTTTTAAAAAAGCATTTATATCAAAAATAACTTCATTCTTTTCCAACGTAATCTCCTCCATTTATAGTTTACTATTTTTTGTTAAGAAAAGAAAATTTTTTATAAACTTTTACATAATTTTACTAAAGTTTTCAAAAAATATGCCGTTATCTGGATAGTGAACCGAAGGGATGAAAACTTTAAACGGTTCGAAAGTACATAATTGGAGGCGTATTCGTGATTACAAAACACATGTACATGAACTTGGAATCAGACATTGCACTGGAAGAACTTCAAGAGGATCTTCAGGACATCAAGCTTATGTTCAACGAAAAAAAATGTTTTAAGCAAAGAAAAAAGGAGAAAAAATTTAAAAACAAATTGTGCTGGGAGTAGTACTCCGTTATAATAAAAATTGAATAGATTTATTTTAAAACCGGCGATAACCGCCGGTTTTTTGCATTGACAAAATGTCAAAAAAAGCGGAAAATACTATTAATCGGCAAAGAGTAACAAATTGTTAAGAGCATGCCGCGTTTTTGTAAATTAATATTTTGACTATACTTTATTAATATGTGTGAATCTACCATTCTCAATAAATAAAAAACAGGTGGGGTAAATATATGTTTAATTTGAAAAATTTAAAAATTGTAAAACAACTGAGATCTATTAAACCCAGATTGAAATGGCTGATGTTTTCTCAGATTCAGGATTACAAAGTTAATTCTAAATATATTGATATGATTTGTTCGGACAATGATACACAAACTGCTAATGACAAACTGGAGGACATTGTAAGAGCATCATTGATTCGTGAATTTACTCCGGAAATCCAAAATATGAAATCTTTTGATTTTCTGGTTGATGCAGTTGTACATAATCTGAAAAAGAAACAGCTTGCACAATATGATACACAAATAGAAGAATAATAAACAAATTTACCCGATTATATACAAAAAAATGATACTTACTGGCAATGTAAGTATCATTTTTTTTGTAAACAATGCCTACATAACTATTGTGAAGGAGAAATTGCATGAAATACCTTATAAGAAAACCTGACACATTCATGAATACTTTAAACGAAGAAATCAACTCTATTTTGAGAAGAAGTTTTGATTCTGTCTTTCCGGAATACGTTCTTGAAAAAGAAACAAAAGGACTGACCATTCCTGTTGACATAAAAGAATTCGATAATGAATACAAAGTAAGGGTAGAAGTGCCCGGTGTAAAAAAAGAAAATATTGATATAGAGTTGAACAAATCATACATGACAATAACTGCAAAAAAAGAAGAAGAAAAAGAAGAAAAGACAAAAAAATACCATAAAACCGAATTTGCATACGGAAATTATTCAAGAACCATATATTTCCCGAGCGAAATAAATGTTTCTGCGTCCGAAGCACATCTTGACAACGGAATACTCTGTCTTCACCTTCCCAAGCTAAAAACACAGGAAGAAGAAACAAAAAAACTGGAAGTAAAATAACGAATTATTTTTCAACCCGTACTGATACTGATGTGCGGGTTGATTATATTAAGAATCAGGAACAATTTTTATGACAACAATAATAGGTATCAAAGTTAATAACAGATTGCAAAATGCCCTGTATGTACAGGAAATATTAACAAATTTCGGTTGTGTAATAAAAACAAGAATAGGTCTGCACGAAGAAATCAACGGCCAGTGTTCTCCAAAAGGATTGATTCTTTTGGAAATCATTGATGACATAAAAGCAATTGAGATAGCCAATGCACTCTGTGATATAGAAGAAATCGAAATCCAGCAGATGAAATTCTGAAAAAACACAGCAGCCTCTGTCTGTATCTGTTTGTTTTCGATTATTCAAAATGAGAAGAAGGTTCTGCCATACTCAAGAGGTTTTTGAAAGTTTTTATAGCCGATTTGTTATGAAAACTCAAAACACCTGATGAAACACGAAATACAGGAGATGTTCTCATCATTCTTTTTTGGAACTCTTCTTGAGAAATTTTTCCTTCATCAAGTTTTTTCTGGTATTTTTTCTTAGTAGTAATGATGTTTAAATGCGGCAGAAAATAACCGAGCAATGCAGCCATAAATCCTATACCGCCGAGTTTTACATAAGCCTGGGATTTTTTAGCAAATTTTAAAAGAGCATTGTCCTTGCCAAGTGCTTTAAATGCTGTTTCTAAATCATTAAAAGCTTGAGAACCGTTTGCCTGTGACTGCTTTAGAGCATTCAATATATCAGTATTTTTTGTTGCATCTGTGATAGAGTTCAATTTATCGGTAAAACCAAGTCTTTTAAAGACTTTTCTTAGATTGCCGCCATGTTTGTTAACGGTTTCGGAAAAGTTAACAAGAGCATTGTCCATAGACGCAAAATCTGAATACCAGTCAATAATCTGTTTTTGTGAAGTGAAATTAGAACTGAGCAAAGCGCCCTGTCTGCCTATTTTGTAACGGTAATCACCGGTTGTTTTGTCCTTACCGAATTTAAAAAGAGGAGCATCTGCATCACCAAGCGTAACAATAGGAACACCGGATTTTTTTGATACTGCATATGCTACAGCTTTGTTTATCAATGGTGCACCTGCTGCA
Organism: uncultured bacterium; assembly: GCA_949296245.1. Lineage (GTDB taxonomy): Bacteria > Cyanobacteriota > Vampirovibrionia > Gastranaerophilales > Gastranaerophilaceae > Limenecus. The sequence goes on along the minus strand of CASFNW010000014.1, from coordinate 14,951 downwards.
GATAAGGCTACAGCCGGAACATCACGGGTAATAACTTCTCGTCTTTCATCATTGTCACGTGATTTAACGAATCTTCCGCCTAACATAAACAATGTACCAACAATGAAGAACATAAGTCTTGTTAAAGAACCGTTTGCTTCTATATTGCAAGCATCACCAACACTTTCAAATATTTTTCTGGCAGTGCTTGCGTTTGGTGCAGCACCAAATGAAGTATTATGGTTTGCTTTAGAAGCTGCATAAGATTGTGCATTAGAGTATGCTTGTATTTTCATTACACAGCCTCCTTTACTTGATTTTTTTCAGGAGTCTGTACTGCTTGAGCAGTATTGTTGGTATCATTCGCTTCACCGGTATTCAAACCGTCTTTTCCGGGGAATTTTTTAGATGTTTGATATAGCTTTGGTACTAACATCAAAAATGCAGACAATGCACCCACAGCCAAAATATTTGTTATGTTTCTTAAATCTTTAGCTTTTTTGTGGAATTGTTCTACAAATTCTGCTGCTGATTTATTCGTTTTCAATGATTTTTTTGTAAAATCATCCAGATAATTAGACATATCTTTAAAGAAATCTTTTATATTGTATTGCGCTTGTTCTCCAAGCTTAATAGTGCTTGCATTATCAAGAAATCTGCCGTTTGCTTTGTTTAATTTTGTGATTACCTTATCGGCTTCTTTTCTTATGTCAGATTTTTTGGCACCTTTTTGAAGATTCTGTTTCATTAATGCTTTGAGTTTGTCAACAAGCTCTTTTTCATTTTTATAATCACTAAAAGCTTTATTTATTACAGTATCAACAAAATTATTTTTAGTAGTATTTGCATCCTTGAGATTAACAGATGTTTTTTTCATTAAAGATTTAAAGTTTTCAAGAACTTTTGTTTGTACTTTTGCTGCTTTACCTCTTAAAAGACCCGCAAGAGTAATAACAGCAAGCGGAACATAGAAGAAAGAAGGTCCGGATAACAGTTCTCTTACAAGCTCTTCTCTGCCGGCTTTGTAATTAAGATGACCGAGTTCTTCGCTATTTCTTGCATAGCCTTGAATAGTACGGGGAGTCATCATACCGACTGTATCGATTGTTAAAAACTCTCCCAGAAAACCATTATTTTCTATAAAAGAAGCTAAGCCGACAGCAAAATTGCCGAAAGAAGGATTTTTCTTCTGTCGTCGGTCATACTCCGTATTTTTACTATTAATACTAGTGTAATTTAATTGTTGTAACTTCATTTCTTCCCTACCAAGGTCTACATAAATAGTTAAAGCAAAACAGTGATGAAAATTGCTAACTGGTAACGAATATTTTAACATATATTAACAAATATGTGTACCCTTTACACTTATTTTTTTGCTATTTTATTAAGTAATGTTAAGAATGCAGCAGGCAAAAAATCTACTTATAACTACTATTTTTGTAGTGTTTCAGGCTTTTTTAAATTTGTTGAAAAATGTTAAACAAAATCACCCTTAGCAAAAAACTTTTTTTTTGATTTATAATAATCCTGAATAGTAAGTGTTGATTAATAAATTAATAAAGGAAAAATTGATGTCCGAAGCAATGCAAATAGGTATCCCCAGAGCCATGTCATATTATAATTATTTTCCGTTCTGGTATGGTTTTTTTGAAGATTTGGGTATAGAAATTGTAATTTCAGATAAAACAACAAAACAAACCATGTCATCCGGGTCTGCTCTTGTTGTTTCAGAGACATGTCTGCCGATAAAAGTATACGTCGGACATATTCTTAATTTGCTTGAAAAAGGTGTAGACAAAATTTTTATACCTTCTATTCAGTCAATTGACCACAAAATTTACAACTGCTCAAAAATCAGAGGACTTCCTGATTTAATAAAAAATGTTGTAAAAAAAGATTTCACAATTATAGATGCTACTCTTGACAAATCTGCCAAGAATCAAGGTTTGTACGAATTTTTAAAAGAAGCTGCTGCTCCTTTTGGAATAACAGACGAAAAGAAAATTAAAAAAGCTTCCAAAGAAGGCTGGAAAGTAATGAATAATTTTAAAATCATGCTAAATTCCGGTTTGTCTTTTGAAAAGGCATTGAGCTATGCAAAAAAAGGCCAGGTTGTAATTACAAATAATCAAAAATCTTATCCCATTTCTGTTGCAATTCTTGCTCATAATTACAATCTTTATGATGAAAGAATTTCAATGAAGATTTTTGACAAACTTGAAAAGCTTGATGTAAAAACTTACACAGCGGAACAGCTTTCTATCGAACAATTAAAAGAAGGCATTTGTTCTATGGATTCCAAACTTTACTGGGCAAATGAATATGAAATGACAGGCGCTGCCGGTCATTACCTGCAGGATAATAACATTGACGGAATAATTACTATCAATGCTTTTGGCTGTGGTCCTGACTCTATTATGGTAGAAAGAATTTCACGTGCTGCAAGAAAATTCAACAAACCGGTTTTAAATCTTTCTGTAGATGAACAGACAGGAGAGGCCGGTTTTGTTACAAGAATTGAAGCTTTTACTGATATGCTTTTCCGTAAAAAACGTGCAAGTATTATAAATAAAATTGATATTAAAGAAGAAACCAAAATTTCTTTGGAACCGGAAATAAAAATTTCAAAAAAGTAATATAAATGCGTGTGAGGAATATGAAGCCTGAGAGGGAAAAACGTCTTGCGCCCGATAATAATATCAGCAAAACAGGTTATCGTGCATTATTTGTGCTGTTTAAGCTTATGGAATTGCCGAGAACCAGAGATGAGATTTTAGAGCTTTTTTCAAAAGATCCGATTTTAAAAGATGATATCTCAAAAGATACTGTAACAATCACAATCAATACTCTTAAGAAAGCAGGCTGTTTAATAAGCAGACCTTCTCAGAGAACTTTAAACAGATATGTTTTAAAATCACATCCTTTTAATTTGCAATTTTCTTTATCAAATATTGAAGCGCTCCAATCTTTAAGAGAGAGCATTGTTACATTTCAGGATTTATATCTTTTAATTTATCTGAACAATTTTTATATAAAAGCAGCAAGTCTTGCGCCGGATGAAGAAACAAAAAATCTTTTGATATACAAACATCCGCTTGCTGAGATAAACTACGATATATTAAATGAACTGGTGATTTATGCAAGGATTAAAAAGCCTGTAAATATTTGTTATGATTCACCAGAGAATAAAAAAGAAAATTTTGATTTTATTCCCGAATATTTAACATTTGAAAGTGAAAAACTATATGTGTGGGGCTATTCCAAAAAGTATAATGAGTTTGCTTATTTAAGAGTAGACAGGATAAAAAGCGTAAATCTTATAACCGTATACTCTGCATCTGAGAAAAATATAGAATTTAAAAAAACTGTAGAAACAGTATTATATAAATTAAAGGGATACAGCGCCTTAATGTACAGCGAAAATAAAGAAGAAACCGTTAAGTATGAAGATAAAAACAGTGAATATACTCTTACAATAAGTGCTGAAGTTTCTAACAAATTCAACTTTTTTCAAAGAATACTTTCATACGGAACAGATTGTTTGATTATTTCTCCTGAGTCTGCAAAGGCAGAGTTAAAAGAACATCTCAAAAATATCAAAGCGGGGTATGAAAATGAAAAATACTAAAATTTCCAATGCCGGATACAGAGTGTTAGAAATACTGAAAGAACTGACAAAACGCCCTCTTTCTCCGGATGAAATGCTCCGGTATCTGGAATTATCCACTAACTATCTTTACAGGAAGGAACTTGTTCTTAAATATTTAAATACTTTGAAATTATTAAATATAGATATAGACAAAATTGACGGAAAGTATTTTATAAAAAGGAGTATAGAGAGTATAGATTTTGATAAAAAGGATTTGTCATTAATGCTATTTATCAGAAAGTATATAGATACAATAGGGCATGAAGGTTTTAAAAATAATATAGAAGAATCTTTGCAGATTATAGAACGCTGTTTTCCAAAGCAGATTCTTGATTGTGTAAGAACAAATACAATAAAACCTTATGTTCCTAAAAAGTCACTGTCTGTAAAAGATGAAAATGTAAAAAAATTCGAAAAATACTGCAATGATGGTCTTGGACTTGAACTGAAATATAAAAACTATCAATTAAATAACAAAAACAATTTATATAAGATTGTGCCGTTAAAAGTTGTTTATAAAAAAGGAAAGAGTGTATTGATAGCATATGACCCAAAAGATAACGATTACAAAGAATTTGTGCTTGAGAATATTACGGATGTAAAACAAAATCCTCAAAAACAAATCAAAGGATCGCCTTCTTCAGTCTTATTCAAACTTAAAGGCAGACTGGCTAAATCATATATGCTTAAAAATGGAGAAATTCTTCTGGAAACAGGAGACGATTTTATAGTAATTTCTAATAAAAATGAGGACAGAGAACTTTTAATACGAAGGCTCTTAAGATATTACGACAAGTGTGAAATTTTATATCCGAAAATATGCCGTGAAAGAATTATAGAGCTGATAAATGAAATGGAAGCAATGTATGCCTGAGACAACATCGAACAAAACAAAAGGAAAACTTGGGGAACAGGCAGCAGCAAAGTATCTTGAAAAACAGGGATATAAAATATTGGAAAAAAATTACCGCTATTCTCGCTATGCAGAAATTGATATTGTTGCAAAAGACAAAGATACCATAGTTTTTGCAGAGGTAAAAACACGTACAGGTACAGCGTTCGGTCATCCGTTTGAAGCAGTAAATCATACAAAAATCGAAAATATTTTTAAAGCAGGATTATATTATCTTAAAAATACTAAAGAAACTTACAAAAAATACCGCATAGATATAATTTCTGTTATCGGAGATTTAAAAACAGAAAAACCCCAAATCGAACATTTGAAAAATATCAGCCTGAATTAGAAAAAATTTTAAAAATTATTTTTGAACCATTGCTTTGTATTTTGCAGCTAACTGGTTGTATTGTTCAACCTGAGCTACGGCAAAACGGCTGAGAAGATCATATTTTGCATTTAGTTTGTCGTATTCTTCACGGGATATAGTACCTGAAGAAAAAGCAGGAGTACTATTAGAAGGAGTTTCTTTTTGCTGAGTCGTCTGTGATTTTCCAAAACTTCTTAAAGGTTGGCATGATAATGCATTTGTGGAAAAACTTACTTGCATTGTTTTATTCTCCTTTCTCCTATTTAAAGTACACTTTCTCTCCAGCCTTTTAATTATAACTCGTAATACATATAATTTCAATAATCTTTACAAACGATGCAGATTAATACAAAAAATATATAAATATGGTTGATAAAATCAATTATTTTTTTGTTAATTTTTATTTTTTTTATTATCTAATTTTTTCAAACAATTATTTCTAATATTAAAAAAACAATTTTTGCCAACAAAATACATAACAACAATAAGGATGCCGCTGGTATAAACGGGATTGTCTCGAACAGATGAAAAACATTACTTCCACAATGAAAGTTTGGTTTCTTCATCAATATCTCTTACCAAATCTTCACCAAGAAGCTCCTGAATAATAACTTCACCGGCGAAAACAGCCGTACCTGCAACAAGATGGCCTCCTATACACCTGCCTTTTTTATCCGCGGCTGTTATATGCAAGTGACAGAACGGTTTACCGTCTTTTAAAGAAATATTCCCCGTGCAGGAAACTATTTCCATAGGCTCATCATAAGCATATGTTGTATAAATATACTCTTTTGTTTCTTGATTGTAAAATCCCAATTTAAGGCTTGATACTGCACCGATTATGCTTATCCAGCCTGCTTTTATATTTTCATCAATACATATTTTATTTATTTCTTCATACAAATCTGATTGATAATTGAGTTTAGCCACATAAGTTCTTCCATGTTCGTATTGTTTTAAATACATATAATCTTTACCTTTATTCCATACATTGCGTCAAATACCGTATTTCAATTATTTATAAAATAATATATAATGTGCAAGATGTAACTTATTTTTAACTTTTGTAAAGTTTATAAAAAAAGTTATAAAGTTTTAATTGGAAACTGTCGAAGTAGATAGAGTAATATGGTGTATGTATGGACAATTTTGCATTATTAAAGGAAGATTCCTTTGAGGAAAGTTTAGGCGAAATTCTTCAATTGAATCCGAAAAATGAAAAACATACTATTCTGCTTGTCGACGATGAAGTAAACAACCTTCAGCTGCTTCGCAGAACGCTCAGGCACGACTATAATATTCTTACCGCTTCAAACGGCAAAGAAGCCCTGGAAATTGTCGAAGGAAAAGGTGATGAGATTGCACTTATTGTCAGTGACCAGAAGATGCCCGAGATGGAAGGTACGGAGTTTCTAAAACGTGTTGCGGGAGAGTATCCCGATATTATAAAAATTCTTTTGACAGGACATCTGGATGTTGATGCAATAGTCGATTCCATCAATGACTGTCATCTTTATCAGTACATTGTAAAGCCTTTTGATCCGGAAGAGCTAAAGCTGACTATTGATACAGGGATTCAAAAATTTGACCTTGTTAATAATAAAACTGTTATATTAAAGGACTTAAGAGAGCTTTTTTATAAAACCATAAAACTTATAGCATCAGCACTGGATGCAAAAGATCCATACACCCACGGTCATTCTCTCAGAGTAACAATGTACTCATTGATACTTGCAAAACATCTGAATCTTGACGATACAATGCTTGAAGAAATTGAAACAGCAGGTCTTTTGCATGATATAGGTAAAATCGGTATCCCTCAAAGTATCCTGTGCAAACCCGGAAAACTTACGGACGAAGAATATGAGGTCATGAAATCACACCCCGAGCAGGCAGAAAAAATGCTTATGGGTATAAAAAAATTGACAGTTGTATCTAACTGGCTGCGCTGCCACCATGAAAGATGGGACGGACATGGATATCCGAAAGGGCTTAAAGGTGAAGAAATACCTATTTCGGGTCGTATAATTGCCCTTGCGGATACTTACGATGCTATGACATCTACGCGTTCATATAGACAGGCTCTGTCGCATGAAACAGCAATAGAAGAAATTAAAAGATGTGCCGGTACACAGTTTGACCCTGTACTTGCAGAATTATTCGTAAAGTGTTCTGATGAAATTAAAGCGGCAAAAGAAGACCCTGAAACCTATTATCCCAAATACAGCTATCTTCAAAAACAGATTTACGAAACAAGATAAATTTATCGGGATTTATATAGAAAAATCCACTAGAAATTTTAAAACTTTGTCGTTCTGAGGAAACGAAGTGACCAAAGAATCTATCCCTACGTCATTCTGAGCCGCAAGGCGAAGAATCCATCACATACAGATCATTCGCTCACACGGCGTCCGTCCGGTCACTATTTACAGACCTTAATATCTTTAATAGATGATTGTTTTTTCGTGACGCCATTTTGCACGTTTCGCCTCAGCTCAACGGCAAAAGAAGGCAAATCCGCCTTGGATTATTGGCGTTCGTAAGGTCAAGTACTTCATTTCAAATTTTTATTCTAAAAATTTTTCATTTCGTTGACCTTGTTCACATGGGGCGTTCGTTATCACTCAGCCCCGCACAAAATCCGCTTCTTGGATTTTCTTCACGCTCGGTACTGTCGTTCGCATTGCTTCGCCTGTACTCACTTCGTACCTCGCTCCCCGGACTTTGTCCGTCCGAAAATCCGCTACTCAAAGATGCGTCTTAGAACGCCCTGATGCTGTTTCAGGAGCATATCCGCTTCTTTAAAATCCAGACCGTACAGTATAAACAACACTGCGTGCTTTATCTTATATCCGTTGGTCTCGAGCACATTTCTTGCTGTTGTTTCTTTACATCCGCATATTTCAGAAACTATGGTAACAGCTCTTCTTTTTAATTTTGCATTTGTAGGATTAACATCTATCATCAGATTGTGATAGGTTTTGCCTATTTTTACCATTGCTCCTGTTGAGAGCATGTTCAAAATCATCTTTTGTGCCGTTCCTGCTTTCATTCTTGTGGAACCGGAAATAGCTTCTGCTCCTGTTTCTGCGCAGATAAAACAATCGGCAAATTCTTTCATTTTAGCATCAGGGTTTGATGTTATTGCTATTGTTTTGCATTTTTTTAATTTTGCAACCTGTAAAAACTTTGTTACGTATTTTGCATTGCCTGATGCGGAAATTCCAACAACAGTATCGTTGTTGCAGACATCGTATTTATCAAAATCCGCAAGAGCAAGCTCTTCCGAGTCTTCTGCTCCTTCAATGGCTTCTCTCAATGCTCTGTCTCCGCCTGCAATAATACCTACAACCATATTTTTGGGTGTACTGAATGTAGGCGGACACTCAGAAGCATCCAAAACGCCGAGTCTGCCGCTTGTTCCTGCTCCTACGTAAAATAATTTTCCCCCATGCAAAAAATTTCTTACTATTATATCAACGCCTTTTGTAATTTCCGGAATACATTTTTCAACGGCAAGCGCAACCTTTTTATCCTCATTATTAATCATAACCAGCATGTCATGAGTGCCTACAAGGTCAATGTTAATAGTGTCACGGTTTATAAATTCGGTTGCTTCTTTTTCAAACATTCTGATTTATTTTCCAAAAACTAATTAAATATAGACCGATTATATTATTACACATCGGCTGTTATTCCCATAATAACTCTTTTTTTCGCTCCTGTACAGTGTATAAGGTTAGACGGTATTTTGTTAATTGTACAAAAGCCAAGTAAAGCAAAGGCTAGCGCTTCTTTAAATTTGTCATTAATATTAAAATCCGCATGAGTTTTTATTTCCTGTCCGTTTTTAAAATACTTTTTCAAAAACTTTACCAGTGCAGGATTATAAGCCCCGCCGCCGCCGAGAACAATTTGTTCTATATCTGTTTTCGGGAATACAAATCTTTCATACGCATCAAAGATTGTTTTTGCGCTCAGTGCAGTAAGAGTTGTTATTACATTGTTTTTATTGTCGGGAGCTGTTTTATAGATTTTTTGGGCATAATTCTCGTTGAAAAGCTCTCTGCCGGTTGATTTTGGCGGTTCAAGGGCATAATAAGGCTCTTTTAAAAGTTGCTCAAGCCACTTTTCATCAACTTTTCCTTCTGCCGCAATTTTTCCGTCCTTGTCAAAAGGAATATCAAAGAGTTTGCGGCAAAAATAATCAATAAGCATATTTCCCGGGCCTGTATCAAAGGCAAATGTCTCACAATCTTTTGACAGAACAGTAACATTACCTATGCCGCCAATATTTTGAATAGCTCTTTTAATCTCTTTTTTAAAAATTAATTCGTCTGCAAACGGAACAAGAGGTGCGCCCTGACCGCCTGCTGCTATATCTTTTGAGCGGAAATCTCCTATGGTTTTTATTCCTGTTAATTGGGCAATGGCAGATATATTGCCTATTTGCAGGGTGCTTCCTGTTTTTATACCGCCTATTTCTTTGATTTGCGGCTGATGAAAAACTGTCTGCCCGTGTGAAGCTATATAATCCACATCGCCTGCTTTTATATTTGATTTTTCCAATAGTTCATTTGCACATTGCGCAAACAGTTTTCCTACAACAAAATCCATAAAGCAGATATCGCTTGTTGTTCCTTTATCATTGGCTATTTCAAACAGTTTTTTTTGAATTTCCTTCGGATAATCAAGAGTATGGGTATTCAATATCTCAAAACCAAAATCATCGTAAATACGGACAAGTGCAGCATCAATGCCGTCTATTGACGTTCCTGACATCATTCCGATTGCTGTTTTGTAGTTTTTATCCATAATTTATATTAGTTTTACAACTTCATCAAGGTTGATTTTGAGACATTTCAATTCTTCGCAGGTGGTCTGTCGTTTGTCCCACAGACACGGTCTGCAGTCGCAGTTATTTTTTATTGCAATATATTTTTCATTGTTCGGAATAAGTTTTTTTTCATCCGTCGGGCCGAATAATGCCAGTGTTTTTGTTCCCACACCCACGCCTATATGCATCGGCGCAGAGTCAGAGCATATCAGCACTTCGGCTTTTTTGGTAAGACGTGCTAAATCCATGATATTTTTGGTTGTACCGTAAAGGTTTGTAAAATTCGGCGCATCGCCTGCAATTTCCGTTATTTTTTCAATACATTCTTTATCATCGGGCCCGCCTATTAGATAGACTTTTTTCCCTGTTGCAAGAACCCTTTGTACAAGTTCCGCCCAGATTTCAGGAGTCCAGGTTTTAATCATATGACGTACTACACTCATTTTGCTCACACCGGGATGAATCAAAACAGAATCTGTCTCTTTTTCGACCTCTCCGGCATCAATTTCCGGATAATCCGTTTTATAATCCGTAACCGGTGTTACGAGTTCGTGGTACATAAAAGATGCATACTGATTTTTGTTCAGTTTTACGGCTTTTGTCAGTAATATACGGCTTAGGACACCGCTTTCAAAGCCGTAGCGGTATGTTATCCCTGTCAAAAACAAAAGCAGCGGGATAAGATTGTTTGCACCCGAAGAAAATACCATGTCAAATTTGCCTGAGCGGGCTTTAAAAAGAAATTTTAAAAGCTCTATATATTTGTGTTTGCCTTTGATATCAACACATATTACATCGTCTATAAGATTTGTTAAATTTTTAACAGATTTGCTTCTTGGCTCCAGTACAAGCGTGATTTTTGCTTCCGGATATTCCTTTTTTAGGCTTGAAATTGCAGGCAGAAAAAGGATTTCATCTCCTATTCCGCCAAAGTTTATCATCAATATTTTTTTCGGCTTTTTCATATTTATCCAACTCTGAATTGAACCAGCAAAAAACTAATCCGGCAGCAAAAAGCCGTAATCGTAGAAGTTAGAATGGTTTTGTATGGCTCAATTTGTTTCTTAATTCTCTGAATCTTGCAATATCTTCCTGCGCTTTGGAAGATTCTTTGAACACAACCTGAGATGACGGATGTACCATCAAGACATAATCCATGTGAATTTCAAGGAAGTTGTATCTTCTTGGCGGCTGATTTGAATTTCTCGGATAAATTTCAACATTTGTAACTGCGAGGAATCTTCTTTCTTTATCGTTTAAAAGGTCTGTCAATTCACGATTTGTGTTTGTGTACTTGGAAACGTGGACTGTACCTTTTATATCGTGGTCTACAGTTAAAATACATACTTCTATAGGAATTGTATCGTTATGTTTTGCCATTTTGTCACCTGATATTGTGTATACCGGAATTATATTATAATTTTGGACTTACTGCAATGCTTATTTTCATGAAGCGGAATCATTCAGGTTTTTTACTGCCATTACGGTTGTTTCAAACTGCTGAAAAATATCTTTCATATATTCTGCATTATCAAATTTTCCGCTGAAATTGAACCAGCCGTCTTGTGTATAGTTTTCTTCATTTTCAAAGCTGTTTAATGCTATATACAGTGTGTTTTTTATAATACTGAAAGAAATATAGCAGTTATATTTCCTGCTGAAAAGAAAGAGATTTTTGCAAAAATCTTCCGTTAAAAAATTTTTTTCATCCTGTTTTTTTGTAAACATGACATGATAATTTTTTTTGATAAATTCAACATAAGACTCCCCGTTTTTCAGTTCCGTAATTTTATCAAAGGGATTTTCTTGTCTTTTATCCAGTATTGAATTTACAATATTACCTGCATTTATACTTGTATCGTATTTTTTAAACAGAATATTTCCGGCGGTTTTCCCACTGTAAGGTACGCTAATCAATAACCCCTGCCAGACAATTATATTTTTTCTGCCCGTATTTTTTACAAACTCAAGCGCCTTTGCATCAAAAGAATTGTTGTAAGCCTGACCTTTAAAGCATGCAGTGTATTTTGCTTCAAAAAAGTCAGGGAAAAAATGTAATGCTTTTAAAAACGCAATATCACTTTTTTCCGGTTTTGCTTCGTAGGGTTCAAAACCTCTTATTGTATGGCATACTGAATTGAATGCCTGTTTTGAAACAGCTTTTTCAAACGGTGGTATAGGCAGAAAATTCTTTGCCGCAAGCGGTTTTAGAATCGGCTGCAGTTTTTTTTCAAAAAATTTATTAAACAGTTCCAGATTATATGTATAGTTGAAGTTACTCATAAGCTGCCCGCTAAATTTTATTTTGAATTTTGTACAAATCAAAAGTATTCTGCATCAAAGAACAAATAGTCATAGGTCCTACACCTCCGGGAACAGGTGTGATATATGAAGCCTTTGGCTCTACGCTCCAAAAATCAACATCTCCGCAGAGTTTGCCGTCCTCCTGTCTGTTTATTCCGACATCTATTACAACCGCTTTTTCTTTAATCATATCTGCATTGACGAGATTTTTTCTTCCGGCTGCACTGACCAGAATATCAGCCTGTTTTGTAATTTCTGGCAGGTTTGTTGTCTTGCTGTGACAGATTGTTACAGTTGCATTTTTGTTCAAAAGCATATAAGAAAGCGGTCTTCCTACAAGGTTTGAGCGTCCTATTATAACGGCATGCCTGCCTGATACGGGAATATCATAGTATTCCAGAAGTCTTATAATACCCGTAGGAGTACAGGGGTATGCATACGGCTTGCTGCCGGAAGCTACATGCCCGAGATTGTAAGGATGCAGCCCGTCAACATCTTTTATCGGATTTATTTTTTCAAGCACTTCTTTTGTATTTATATGTGCAGGCAAAGGCAGCTGCACAAGTATTCCGTTTACGGAATCATCGTTATTGAGTGTATAGATTTTTTCCAGAATTTCTTGCTGTGTACAGTTTTCCGGAAGTTCTATAACAATGGATTTTATCCCGATTTCTTCTGCTTTTTTCTTTTTGGAATTCACATAGATTTTGCTTGCAGGGTCATTACCCGCAATTATAACGGCAAGGCAGGGCTTCTTTTCAAGAAAAAGAATTTCATCGGAAAGATTTTCGAGAATTTTTTTTGCTACCAGCTTGCCTTCTATGAGTTTTGCCATATCAATTCCTTACCTGAGGTAGATTTAATCTGAAAAACAGACCCTTAATAGCATCTTCCACTACTTTTGAATTTTTATCAATAGAGTGTTCCAAAAGTTCATTGTCATGCGGAATTATTCCGAGCACTTCGAGACTGTATTTGTCCAGATATTCCTGAACTTTATTATACTGCTGATTGTCCACATTGTTTAGTATCAATGCCATCTGTCCGCCTGCAGCATATTTTGCGGAAAATTCTTCTATGCGCTGTGCCAGAAAAACTGATTCTTCGGTTGCATTTGCAATAATAAGAGTAACATCCATCGGTATATCCACAAGCTGATGAAGGTATTTGAGGTCAAATTCGCAGTCAAAAATCACAATATCATACTGATTTATGAGTTTTGCCACCGCATCCGCTATCTGTCCGGTTATGGGACAGCGGCAGTCTTTTGACGGAACAAGCCACGAAACTATCAGATCGACATTTTCTTCAACTTCAACAAGAATATCTTCAAGCGCCCACTCTATATACTCCTGTTTTGTCATGCGGGACGGAATACCTGTTTTGTACTCATGTTTACCGCTTCTGATACCGTAGATGGTATTTCTCACATCCATACCGTAACTGTGTGCAAGTTCCGTAGACAAATCATTGTCAAAAAGCAGTATGGATTTGTCCGGATATGTTTCTTTTAAAACTTTTACGAAATTTTTTGTTAAAGTTGTTTTACCGCTGCCGCTTTTGCCGGTAATTGCTATTGCCAAAGTCATTAATCAGTTACTCCGTATTTTTTCTTTAATTTATCGGAAATTTCATTTACAAGGGTCATTGCTTTTTGGGCAAGCTCAATAGATAACCCGCCGGCTCCGCAAGAGGGTGTGAAAAAGCTCTGTTTGATTATCAAATCCCTTTCAATATTTCCTTTTGATTTTTTTACAAGGTCGTCAACCGCTTCTTCAAATTTATTTTCCAGTTCTTCAATATTTGTTTTTTCAAGCGCATCTTTATCCAGAGTCGGAACAATTCCCCACGCAATACATCCGCCGTTTTTTAAGAATTTTTCTATGTCTTTTGCATAAGCACCGAGGCTTTTTGAATACGCAAATGCATCAAAGTTTATAATATCGACTCCTGCATCAACAAGAACCGACCAGTCGGATTTTCCGCAGCAATGTATTGCACTCAATGCTCCAAAGTCTTTTATAACCTTTATTACATCTCCAAGCATTTCAATGATTTCTTCTTTTTTAACGGTTATAAACGCTGATGTGCCGAGCTGCGACATGACCGGCTCGTCCATAAACATAATCGTTGTAATTTCGGGATTGATTTTTTTCAGCTGTTCTATCTGCCATACTGCTTTTAGAGTCAAACCTTTTGTTAGCACTTCCCTGTAAGTTTCATCATAAAAAGCACAGACACCCTCGCTGTCGCAAAGACTTGTTCCCCAGGTAAAAGGCCCTATTATGTGGCATTTTGCAAATTTATAGCCGCCTTGTTTAATTTTATCAAGATATAGAGGGATAGCGCTTGTATACGGTTTTGTAATTGCATATTTATCCAGATTTGTAAAATCTTTTTCGTTTACTATGGACTCGTAGTCCATAAAAAATTCTTCAAGTTCCGTAAAAAATTCATCTGATTGTGCATCAAAGATATATTTTGAATGCTTGTCATCGTATTTTATACCGGGAATTCCCTGGATATACTGAACTGTCATATCTTCATGCCTGTCTACTCCGGCAAGCTGGGGCCAAAAAGGTATTTCTTTAAATTTATCAAAAATTAGTTCAATTGCCTCCTGCGGATTTTTGTGAGGCAGGCTTCCTACGGCAGTGGCTTTTAAAGTAAGCTGTTTCAAAATATTCCCCCGATGTTAAAATTATCTGATAAAATTTTACTAAAAATAATTTGTACGGGCAATTTTAGAAAAAACAGACATATATAATTTGTCAAAAAAAATCCCTGAAATTTACTTTCAGGGATTTTTTTCATAAGTTGTCCGAGAAAAATTCGTGATAAGACTCTGCCGAACAAAACAATCCTGTGAATTGTTTTGTGAGAGGGAAATGACGTGAACGAATTTTTTGACAAAGCG
>CASFNW010000013.1 GCA_949296245.1 uncultured bacterium | reverse complement strand
TTGCTGTTAAAAGTAACAATCTTGCTTGTGATGCTGCTAAACCCATTTTATGTCTCCTTACGACTTACTTACATTACTTACATATATATAAAAACAAAACAAAAAATCTATATTCAGTATATATAGATATTGTTACATTTCTTCATAATTACACTTTGTTGATTTATTTCTTAAATTGTCCGAAAAAATTTTACTCACGTTCCTTATCGCAAAATTTTTGACAAAGCGAACACGCATAGCGAAGCGAGCAGTAGTGAGCCTGTCCTTACGAAGTACCGCAGCGTCTGATTACAAGACAGCCGGCGGCAACTGCGACACTAGATTAGATAATTGATTCCGCTTTACAGCCGGACTTGTTTAAATAATTTGTGTAAATTAACGATTATAGTATATACAACAAAAGCCTGCAGTTTATGCAGGCTTTTATTATCTCAATATTCTGTAATTTCACTAAGCTTCTTTTTCTTCTTTTTTTGAATTAATCATATTCTGGATTTTTTGCATGATATCATCACCTTTTTTTTGCATGTCGGAGACAATATCTTCTGCTTTTCCCTGAATTTCTTTAACAGTTTTTTCTGCTTTGTTTTTTAAATCTTCAGAATTTCTTGCTAACATTTCTCTGGTTTCTTCACCTGATTGAGGTGCAAGTAAAAGACCCATCACAGCGCCGACTACACCGCCGACAATGAATCCGGCTAAAAATTTTCCTGTTGACATAAAATTTTCTCCTTTGGACTAATCTATTCTTCTTTTAATCACTACATTATATATAATAAGTACCCTGTTCATCATTGCGCTAATCCATGGTGCAGGTGTATATTATACAATTTTTACAAATCATAATACTTATTTTCTTCTAAAGAGGTTAAAAGCCGAAAAGAATCCTTTCATAAAGCTGCTTTGAAGAAATTTAAATTTACCTGCAAAAATTGTTACTGCGCCTATAATTGTTGCAGTAATTTTCTTTATTGCTGACAGTTGATTATTTGCAGTTTGTGCTATAGAGTTAACATTAGTAAGTGTTTCTCTGAATTCGCCAAGAATGGGTTTCAATTCATCTTTCACTACTGTTGTTGTGTCATTAAAGTTTTTTGTAAGCAGTGTAAGCTCTATTAAAAATTTAACAAGATATACTGTTACTGCAATAACTGCAGCCATTATTACAAAGATAAGCAATATTAAGCTTATGGTAAGTGCTGTAGACATGTTATTCTCCTATTAATTAAAATCGTATGATTTATCGTCGTATGACTGATCTTCCATCTTTTTAGCTTTTGCCATTTGTTTAGCTCTAATGTGTTCATTTATTTTGTTATATTGCTTTTCCAGCTTATATTTCATCATGTCCAGAGACTCAAGAGCCTGTTTTTTTGCTTCTTTAATCTCCGGTGCGTGTTTTTGTGCAAAATCATTGACAAAGTTCTTAACATCTTCTCTTGTCTCAGCGCCTGACTTTGGAGCATACAAAATAGCAGCAGCTACACCGCCAAGTATTCCTGCAAGCAGCCCCATACCAAAACTGATTGAATTATCCTCTTTTGACATTGTCATTGTTCTCCTTTTTTACTGTTTTAAACAGTATATCATTTTTTGTAAAAAATTTATACTACTGAACTGGCGGAAGTATATTTATTTGTTTTATATAATGTGTCAAAGAATTTATATTCAGAACAGGTGATTCTTCAAATTATTTATCAGAAACACTTGAACCATACAGAATAGGCGTAAAAGTAACTGTTAAGCTGATTCTTATTATGTACAAAAACGGCGGTTTGTTTGCTGCCGCTTTTTATATAAAAAAATCTTGAAAAAGTTTTTTTTTGTTGATATAGTAGCTGTACATATCGTGGCGGGCATCGTCAAGCGGTTAAGACCATGGATTGTGGTTCCATTATGCGTGGGTTCGAATCCCACTGTCCGCCCCATTTTTAAGACTCCGTAAGGAGTCTTGTTAGTAAGATTTTCTCTGTGAATTCCCATTACATTTATGTTATTATTGTTATAATTAAAACAATTTCAGAAGTTTATATGAATAAAAAATCATTATTTATATGTACATTGATTGCAGTTATGGCAATTTTTACATTAGCAGCCGGTGCTTATGCGGGTATTTTCAGCCCGTCTAAAAATGAACTCAGAAACTATCTGAAAGAGCATTCTCTTGTAGTTGTAAAAGACGGTAAAACTAATTTCTATGAAGGAAGAGGCATTAAGCCGCTTATTAATTATCTGAAAAATGATAATTTTAAAAATGCTTATGTTGCGGATAAAAGAATTGGCAAAGCTTCTGCTCTTTTACTCGTCTATGGTCAGGCAAATAAGGTTTATACGCCGGTAATATCAAAGCCTGCAATAAAAGTTTTTGAGGACAACAATGTAAAATATTCTGCTGATGAGGTTGTAGAAAACATAAAAAACAACACAGGAACAGATCTCTGTCCTATGGAAAAAAAGGTGCAGAATATCAATGACCCTAAAGCAGCCTATGAACTGTTTAAAAGTATGTTAAAATAGCCTACGCAAGGTATTAATTCAAATTCAGATTACATAATCTGACAAAAATGCGAACAGGAATGACTCTGAACTGCGCAATATTTTATGTTTGGAGTCGTTTTCTGAATGACAGGTTTCGTTATTCTTGTATATGTTAGCTAATTCAATGACACAGTTTATATATTGATAATATTTATTATGCAGCTGATTTTGAACGCCAATAATCCAAAATACAAAAAACAATGTGTCATCCTGAGAAAGTAAAACGGACGAAGGAGCTATGTGTATAGATTCTTCGCCCTCTCACAAAACGATGCTTAAGCGTTTTATTCGGCAGAGTGCTCAGAATGACATATTATATCCGTCATTCTGAAGGAGTGAAACGACTGAAGAATCTTTATGTAATAGATTCTGCGGACTAAAGCCCTCAGAATGACGGATATAAAAATGCAATGGGTACGGGGGGGTGCCGCTCCTGTACCTCCTGCTGTTTGTTGAAAAATTTTTTAATTTTACATAATAAATACTATTAATATGTTAAATCTGTCTCTGATGTACGCAACATATACAAGAGTGGACAATTTTAGCTGATTTTAGTGTAAACGTCTATATGTCTATATGAATTCAAATTATTGCAGCTTTTACAATAAGGCGTTATATATTATAATCATTAAAAATAAAAGGAAAAATTGGAGAAATATAATGAACGATAAAATGAGAGATGAACTGCTTTCAATACTTGAAAAAAACAGCAGAATAGATTTTAAAGAGCTGTCAGTTGTTCTGGGAGCAACAGAAGAAGAAGTTTTAGAGGAAATATCTAAACTGGAGAAAGAAAACATCATCTGTGCTTATCACACACTTATAAATTGGGAAAAGACAGATATAGAAAAAGTTACCGCACTGATTGAAGTAAAAGTTACACCGCAAAGAGGACAGGGATTTGACCATATTGCAGAAAGAATTTACAATTATCCCGAAGTAAAGTCTGTGTATTTGATTTCCGGCGGTTATGATTTACTTGTTACGCTGGAAGAAAAATCGTTAAAAGAAATAGCCGCTTTTGTTTCCGATAAACTCTCCACTTTAGACAGTGT
The DNA here is from genome assembly GCA_949296245.1 of uncultured bacterium. Classification (GTDB taxonomy): domain Bacteria; phylum Cyanobacteriota; class Vampirovibrionia; order Gastranaerophilales; family Gastranaerophilaceae; genus Limenecus. Next base: position 91,600 of record CASFNW010000013.1, on the reverse strand, counting down.
TTTAAGTACTGCCACACATTTTATTCTTAAGAAATACAAAGACCATGGTTCATTGATAAACGAAACATCCAAAGATGAAAGAGAGGTCATTATTCCATGAGAAACTTCCTTTCTGATAAAGTAACTGGTTTAAAACCATCCGGTATAAGAAAGTTCTTTGATATTGTAAGCGAGATGAAAGATGCAATATCACTAGGCGTCGGAGAGCCTGATTTTGATACGCCGTGGTTTATAAGAGACGAGGGTATTTATTCACTTGAAAAAGGCAGAACCTTCTATACTTCTAATTCGGGCTTGAAAGCATTAAGAGAAGAAATATCAAATTACATAAAAAGAACACAGGGAATATCTTACAACCCGTATGACGAGGTTGTTGTAACCGTCGGCGGCTCGGAAGCTATAGACATAGGGCTGCGTGCTGTTATAAATCCGGAGGATGAAGTTATTATTCCCCAGCCGTCTTATGTTTCTTATGAACCCTGTGCAATTCTGGCAGGTGCAAAGCCTGTTATAATTAACCTTAAATCAGAAAATGAATTCCGTCTGAAACCGGACGAGCTTCTCGAAGCAATCACAGACAAAACAAAGGTACTTATACTTCCTTACCCCAATAACCCTACCGGTGCGATTATGGAAAAGGAGGATTTGGAAAAAATAGCAAAGATTGTAATAGAAAAAGACCTGCTTGTTATGTCTGATGAAATCTATTCTGCATTGACATATAAAAACAAACATATTTCTATTGCTTCTTTAGACGGTATGAAAGAACGCACAATTTTGATAAACGGTTTTTCAAAAGCTTATGCAATGACAGGCTGGAGACTCGGCTATGCCTGCGGACCGAAAGATATTATCAAACAAATGACAAAAATTCACCAATTCGCAATAATGTGTGCACCGACAAACAGCCAGTATGCAGCTGTTGAAGCCTTAAAAAAAGGTGATGAAGAAGTAGAGAAAATGCGTCAATCTTATAATCATCGAAGAAGATTTTTGATGAATGCATTTAAAGAAATGAAGCTTGATTGTTTTGAGCCGTACGGGGCATTTTATGTTTTTCCTTGCATAAAAGAATTTAATATGACTTCTGAAGAATTTGCTACAAGACTCCTAAAAGAAGAAAAAGTTGCGGTTGTCCCGGGCACTGCCTTCGGCGATTGCGCAGAAGGGTACTTGAGAATTTCTTATGCATATTCTATTGACAACTTAAAAATAGCAATTGAGAGAATTAAAAATTTCGTCGACAAATTAAGAAATAATTCTTGAAAAATTAGAGAAAGCACTTCACAAGCTGTTATAAATGTAGTAAAATATAAATAGAGAAAGTTGTTTCTAAGTAAGGGGTGAAGTGTGTTTATAAGCAGTTTTTCAAATTCTTGTTCAACTCCGCTTAAGGATTATCATAAGCAAAAAGATGAACTAATCAGAAAGAATTACAATCACATATATGCACACGAACTGGCTCACAAAACAGCCGGCGGTTCTTTTGCAGGTGCAATTTCTATAGAAAATGACGCCAACGGAATACCTTTTTCAGGACATGTCCCGATCAGAATGCCTGTTTTAGACGAAAAAGACCCGCAAAAAACCATTGAGCACGCAAATATCGTCATAAAAGCAGCACTTGCTCCTTCTGATCCATCATCTCAGGATTACAAAGTCGCTTCACAGGCTTCTGCAATCAAAGACAAAGCCGAAGCTCTGAAATCAAAGAAAAAATTGAATTATCTGGCATAAATCATATATTTTTATTATCACTCTACACAAAACGTCATTTGGGTATATGTTAATATAGATTCTTCGGGCACTTCGTTTCCTAAAAATGGTGGGTTTTAATGTCATCCTGATAAAGTGAAACGACCGAAGGACCTTATATATAAACATTATCAATAATTTTATTTAACAGCTTCTTCTGTTTCGTCCAGGCATTTTTGCATTGCTTCCAAAACAGATGCGTAAAATTTTAATTCTTTATTATTAGCTCTTTGAATAATTTTTAAAGTTCTTTTTCTTAAGGAATTTTTTTCAACCTTTTGAGATATGTCAAAATCTTTCATCTCAACATTTAGCACAGACAAAATTTTCATAAAATTGTCAAATGTAGGAAAGTGTACACCTGCTTCGATTCGGGAGATCTGTTTTTCATGCATGTGTACTGCTTCTGCCAGCTCTGCCTGAGTCAACCCCTGCAAGTTTCTGAACTCTTTGATTTTTCTGCCTACATCTTTTTTGTTCATGAAAAATCCTTAATGATTTTTATTACCTTTTTATATGTTAATTGCTAATATTTACATCATAAACAGCGTAATTAGTTACCTTTTGTAAAGAAAAATTCAATGAAATACGTATACTTTTTCTCGTTTTTCTGCTATCCTCATGCCATACCAACATGGTAACGAAATTCATTAATAAACTCAGAGGAAATATTGGTGATTGAGGAAAAATCTGTTACAGCTGCAATATCTTTCTTTATAAAAAAACAAAGAAAATCATCGAACATGACACAGGAAGAGCTTGCAAAAAAGATAGGACTGAGCACCCGGCATATAGGCAAACTGGAAGACGGTACATATACACCCAAATTTATGACTCTTTTGAAACTTTCTGAAGTACTCAAGTTTAATATCTCTGATGTTGTAAATTTATCTAAATATGCCGCCTGTGATGACGAAGTAAAAATATTAAAACTTCTGAAAAACATGAATAAAGAAGAAGTCCTGACAAGCCTGAAAATGCTTGAAATTCTGTCAAAGAGGAGAGCGAACCAGCATGCCTAATATATTATTCTACAACTGGGTACAATTTGACAACAAAAAAAATAACGGAGGGGGCGTTAATGTTTATCTGAAAAATCTCATTTCAGAGTTTTACAATTCAAATGACTATGAAATATATTTTTTGAGTTCAGGATGGAAATATAATCCGCTAAAGAAATATGCATATGTAGAACGAACCAATAATATTTATGCGGATAAAATTAAAAGTTTTGAAATAATAAATTCTCCGATAATGGCACCTGCCTATACAATATTTAACAGTCTTGAAAAATATTTAGATGATGACATAACATTGAAAATTTTCATTGATTTTATCAAAGAAAACGGTCCTTTTGATGTGATACATATTCATAATATTGAAGGAATTTCTGTTAATGTTTTGAAGCTAAAAGAAATATTTCCTGAGACCAAAATAATATTATCTATTCATAATTATCAGCCAATTTGTCCGCTGAATCAGTACTTTCAAAATCATAAAAAATGTATTTGTAATGATTTTAATAACGGAGAAGAATGTCTTTCCTGCTTATGTGCAAAAATAGATAAAAAAGAATACCCGAGAAGATTTGCAAATTATCTGTTAGATAAAATGCCCAAAAGTATTTTACCGTTAGTAAAATTTCCAATAAAAGTATTTTCGAAGTTTTTTATATTTAAAACAAAAGATTATTTAAACCTTAAAAAAGAAGTAAATCCTGACATTTATAAAAAATACAGAGAATATAATGTGCAAATGATAAACAAGTACGTTGATACAGTACTTACTGTATCAAACAGAGTTGCAAAAATCCTTGAAGAAAACGGCATAGACAAAACAAAAATCGATACATTGTATATAGGAACAAAATTCGCAAACAATGCTCCGGGTCACAGTATAGCAAAAGAAAAAATTCCTTTTACAATTGCATACATAGGCTATGAAAGGATAGACAAAGGATATTTCTTTCTTCTGGATGCTTTGCAACAGTTAGATAAGGACACTGCAAATAAAATCAATGTTGTTCTTGCTGTAAAAAATATACATTCAAAAAATGTATATGAAAAACTAGGACATTTCAATAATGTAAAAATATATAACGGATATACAAATGAAAAGCTTCCACAAATTCTTGCTAACGTAAATTTGGGGATAGTACCTGTGTTGTGGGAAGACAACCTTCCACAGGTAGCAATAGAAATGGTTGCGTGTGGTGTTCCTATTTTATGCAGCAGTTTTGGAGGAGCTTCAGAGTTATGTTCAAGTGAGTTTTTTAAATTTGAAGGCGGGAATGTAAATGCATTTTTAATCCGACTGAAAGAATTGACACAACATCCTGAAAAACTCGAGGAATACTGGCAGTGCCATAACGGATTGACGACAATGGAAAAACATGTATCAGAGCTTGCTTCTTATTACAAAACAGTAAAAAAAGTTTCTGTTATTATCCCTGTTTATAATGTTGAGAAATATCTGACACAGTGTCTGGATAGTGTTTGCAGCCAGACATATAAGAATATTGAAATCATTTGTGTAAACGACGGTTCAACAGATAATAGCGCAAAAATATTGACAGATTTTGCACAAAAAGACTCAAGAATCAAAGTGATAAATAAAGAAAATGGAGGGCTGTCGTCAGCACGTAATGCTGGCATGAAATATGCCACAGGACAGTGTTATTACTTTTTAGACAGTGATGACTATATAGAACCGGATTTGATAGAAAATGCAGTGGATAATATCATAAAGTTCAATGTTGACTATGTGTGTTTTGGAAGTCAGCCGGAAGGAAATTTAAAACTCCAGAGTTTTGAGGGGGAATATCAATGTATTATAGCACACGAAGGTGTTGTAGAACTTAATGATTATGTATTAAAAACAACCAATATAAATGTCTGGAATAAACTTTTTCGGGCTGAAATTATAAAAAAACACGACCTTCATTTTTTAGATGGGCTTTTGTATGAGGATATATTTTTCGTATGGTCATATTTTTTCCTTTCACAAAAAGCCTTTTACGACAACAAAATATATCATCACTACCGGCTAAGAGAAGATTCAATAATGTCTGAAACTTATAAAAATAAAAGCCTGAAAGCATTAGACCATATTAAAAATTGGCAAAAGCTCGTAGAATTTTGTTCAAATAATAAAGATATTTTTAAAAAGTCATATAAAATATTGAAATATTTATTAAGTTTTTATTGCGGTCTGTGTGAAAAATTACTGCCGTTAGAAAATACTGAAAAAATTTATAAACTGCAAAAAGAATATAAAACAAGACTAAAGTTAGAAAAAATAAAGAATACAGTAAGGAGGATTTGTGCAAAATAAAGTTCTCATATCTGTTATTGTTCCTGTATACAATGTTGAAAAATATCTAAGCAGGTGTCTTGATAGCATAATTAACCAGACATTAAAAGAAATAGAAATAATCTGTGTAAATGATGGTTCTACTGACAACTCTAGAGCTATTTTAGAAGAATATAAAAATAAAGATTCAAGAATCATTATTGTAGATAAAGAAAACGGCGGTTTGTCATCTGCACGCAACGCCGGTATAAAAGTTGCAACTGCTCCATATATTGGATTTGTAGATTCAGATGATTGGATAGAGCCGGGTACTTATGAAACTGCAGTTAAGTACTTTGATGAGGATGTGGATGTTGTTAACTTTGGCGCTAAAATTATTTTAGAAAACATTGATGAAACAAGTGATAGAGCATTAAGTGAAAAAGCCTATCATAAAATAAAAATGATTGGAAAATTTGTTGTTAATGACGAATTTATAAAACAGATTTCAAATACATGTTGGAATAAAGTCTATAAAAAATCCATAATTGATGAATTTTCTGTAGATTTTCCTGATGGTAATATATTTGAAGACGGAGAATTTTTTCATAAGTATTTTCTTCATGCAAAAAATATTTATTGTATAGATAAATATTTTTATAATTATGTACTTCGTCCTCAATCGATAATGCAGGATGTGTATACACATAAAAGAGGAGCAATTTTAGACTCTTTAAAAAATTACATGCATATATATGAGCACTACAAAAAATATAATGAATTAGAAAAACATAAAGATTTATTGACTTCTGCATTCAATGGTCATTTACATTACATTTACAATAAAAATAATAATACTGGAAAAGAAGAAGTTCTTAAATATGCTACAAAAATAGCATTTCAATTGGATGAAAAAATTATACAAGGAAAAATTTTGACATATTTAAAAGAAGAAAAATATTACAAAATTAAATTTTTAAATATTCCATTGTTTATCTATGGAAATAAAACATTAGGAATAGCGTTTATGAATAGTTACCTAAAAATATATACACCTTTGATAAGATTTAATTTAAACCTGAAAAAGATATTTGCTCTTACAAACAATCCTGATGGATTGCATAAAGATATTACGATTTTATGTCTAAATTTTAAATTAAGGAGAAAAAATGTTTGCGCTTCAAAAATGGATTGAGTTTACTTTAAATATAGGCTGTCCTAACAACTGTCTTTACTGTCCTCAAAAAACTTTTATAAATAAATACTTTGAGGAAGACAAAAATAGAAAAAAAGAAATGACTTTTAAAGACTTTAGAGCAATACTCCTCAACATACCTAAAGATGTTGACATTGATTTTGCCGGTTTTGGCGAGCCATTTGTAAACCCTGAAGCAATTGATATGATGGAGTATGCTGCATCGGAGGGTTATAGAGTACATATTTATTCCACTTTGCGAGAATTAGACTTAGACAAACTTGAACGGTTAAAAAAGATACCAATTTCCTCCTTTATTGTGCATCTACCTGACGAAGACGGGTTAATCAAACTAAATGTTGATGAAAATTATTTAAATGTTTTGAAAAAATTCGTTTCTCTAAATATTCCAAATACTGATTATATGGTAATTGGGAAAATACATCACCTTATACCGGATATTATTAATAGACATTTGGAAACTACACCAATTGTAACAAGAGGAAAAAATCTAGAGAAATCTAAATTTCCTCCACAAGTTAAATTTTCAGAACTTGAAGAAATTTGTATTCCTAACACAACAAAAGTCATTTGTAATAGAAGATTCTCGAACAGAGCAAAAGGAGATAGACCAACTTGTACAGAAACAACGATACTTCTGCCTGACGGAACAATGGTCTTATGCTGTCAGGACTGGGGGCTTAAACATCAGCTTGGTAACTTATACAAAAATACCTATCTTGAAATCATTAATGGTTCAGTGATGAAAAGAATAGAAGATTCTATGATGTGTAAAAATTCAGATTATCTTCTTTGTCGTAATTGTGAGTGGGCTGTCGTTTGGGATAAACAGAAATGGCAAAATTTTGAAAAATGCGGTTGTTATTCTTTGCCGGAAAAAAGAAAGTTTGTTGAACAAATAATATCTGTTAAAAATACAAAAGATTGCAAACACAAAGTATTAACTTTGCTAGGCATCAAGATGAAATTCAAAAGGAAACAAAAAAATTAGCCATATGAGTATAGTAAAAAAGTTATTAGACAAAATTTTTTCAATAAAAATGAAGGAAATCACAAAATCTGGACGATTTGTGGTATTAAAATGAAATTTTTAAGTTATAGTGCAAAGACGAAAGATAATACTAAAATCCTACAAATATTGGAAAATTTACAAAATCAAAAACATATCACAGAAATAGATTATTCATTTATTGAAAATAAATCCATTCAGCTTTATCAGTTTATAATTTACATTCTAGAATATTTCCCCAATATAAGGATTTATATAAAAATAAAGAAATTTGTATCATAGCAACAGGACCGACATTAAATTCCTATGAACCAATAAAAGATGCAATTCACATAGGCGTAAATAAGGCTTTTAAATATGATAAGGTACATTTGGCTTACATTTTTTTGAATGATTATAATGCTGTAAAACCTTATATATCAGAATTAGAAAATTATGATTGTGTAAAATTTTGCGGAATACACTGTAATAACGAAATATATGAACATAACAAATATCTAATAATGAATCAGCAGCAACCTTTATTTATTCCTGATTCATTATCCAGACAAATTGGAGCTCAAAGATTTTACACAAATGCACAAAGACCTAAAATTTATCTTGATATTTCATCAAATCCATTGTTTGAATATTACTCGGTCGTTTTTTCAGCTCTAAATTTTGCATTATACACACAGCCGAAGAAAATATATCTTATAGGTTGTGATTGTGCCAAAAATGGATATTGGGATAAAAGTAAAGATAACAAAGATATGTCTGTTGAAAAAGTCATAGATGGATACAAGACACTTAAACTGTTTAGAGACATTTATTTCACAGATACAAGTATTGTATCTTTTAACCCAATTGGGTTAAAAGGTCTATTTGACGAGGATGTTTATACAGTATGTATTGTGCAATAAATTGCACAATACACAATCGACAAAAAAGAAGATTGGTTTTCTCTAAAAAAACATTTGGTAATAAAAAATTGTTGTATAAAAAGCTAATTCACAGCAGCAAAAACTATTTTGTGCTAAAATTTGAGTAATAACAATCATGGAGAGCAATAAATGAAAATATGTGTTATCGGAACAGGGTATGTAGGCTTGGTGGCAGGCACCTGTCTTGCCGAAATGGGCAACGACGTCATCTGTGTTGACAAAGACACAGACAAGCTTGCCAAGCTGGAAAAAGGCATTGTTCCTATATACGAACCCGGATTGGATGAGCTGATTAAGGTTAATGTTTCGGAAGGCAGGCTGAGTTTCACAAACGACCTTGCTATGGCCGTTCAAAAATCGCTTGTGTGCTTTATCGCAGTAGGCACACCTCAGGGTGAAGACGGTTCTGCAGACCTTCAATATGTTTATGACGTTGCAAAATCAATCGGTCAGGCTTTAAACGGCTATAAAGTTATCGTTGACAAATCCACCGTTCCTGTCGGCACTGCGGAAAAAGTTACCGAAATAATTAAATCCCAGACAAACGAAGAGTTTGACGTTGTTTCAAACCCCGAATTCCTAAAACAGGGTGCAGCAGTAGATGACTTTTTAAAACCGGACAGAGTGGTAATCGGCTCAAACTCACAGCGTGCAACAGAAATTATGCAGGAACTTTACGCACCGTTTTTGAGAACAGGCAACCCTGTTATCATAATGGATGTAAAATCTGCAGAAATGACAAAATATGCTGCTAACTCGTTTTTGGCTGTAAAAATTTCTTACGCAAACGAAATCGCAAACATTTGCGAAAAAGTCGGCGCTGACGCAGAGATGGTAAGAATCGGTATGTGTTCGGACAAACGTATCGGCACGCAGTTTTTATTCCCCGGGTTGGGATACGGCGGAAGCTGCTTTCCTAAGGATGTAAAAGCCTTATTAAAAACAGCGAAAGACAACGGCTGCAACTACAAACTGCTCCAGAGTGCTGATGAAGTAAACAAAGAACAGCGTCAGATTTTTATCAGAAAGATATTAGACAGATTCGGCGAAAATCTCTCAGGAAAGACTTTCGGCATCTGGGGACTTGCTTTCAAGCCCAAAACCAACGATATGAGAGAAGCACCTGCTATTACAATTATCAATGCACTTTTGGAAAAAGGTGCAAAGGTGCAGGCATACGACCCGAAAGCTTTTGACTGTGCGGAAATGATTTTCGGCAGCAAAATAACTTATGCAAAATCCTCTTATGCTGCGCTGGAAGGTGCTGACTGCATGCTGTTATTGACAGAATGGAACGAATTCAGACGTCCGGATTTTGACAGGATTAAATCACTGCTCAAAGAACCTGTTATCTTTGATGGAAGAAACCAGTATAACGCAACAAGGCTGGCACAAAGAGGTTTTGAATATTATTCAATCGGCAAAAAACAGCTTGCGCCGTTTACATGTTGTTAAACACTCATTTTTTATAAATTCAAAAAATTTGCTTAAGAAATATTTATATTTGATATAAATATTTCTTTTTTTATTATAAACTTTCATGTATTGTTTACATACGATTATTATAAAAAAGTATGTTTATATCACACAGGGAGTTAGAGAGTTATTCAACATGCCTAAAGTTTCAATCATAATGCCGACATACAATGTGGAAAAGTATTTTCGACAATGCATAGAAAGCGTAATCAATCAAACGCTGACGGATATTGAAATAATTCCTGTTGATGACGGCTCTCCTGACAATTGCGGCAAAATAATGGATGAGTATGCTACAAAAGACCCGAGGATAAAGCCGATACATCAGGAAAACTGCGGTTACGGAAAAGCTGTAAATGCAGGCATTGAAGCTGCAACAGGAGAATATATAGGAATTGTTGAGACGGATGATTACATAGAGCCTGACATGTATGAAAAGCTTGTAAAAACAGCTGATGAGAATAATGCTGAAATTGCAAAGTGTAAATATGATGAAATATTGGAATGTTTTCAATCGCCTGAAACAAGAAAAATAAATTGGAATGAAAAATTTGCATTGCCTCAATGTGTTTTTAATATCTATCAACACCCTGAGTTCCTGTATTTTCATCCCAGTATCTGGAGCTGTATATATAAATCAGATTTTTTAAAGAAACATAATATAAAATTTTTGACAGATAAAGGTGCAAGCTGGACAGACAATCTTTTTCAGATTCAGACAATGTGTCTGGCTGACAGAATTGTTTATGTGGATGAGGCGCTGTATAAATACAGAAAATTTTATTTTACAGAAGCAATGCAGCTGAGAGATTACAATATCCCGATTAAAAGATGCAATGAGATTCACCAATGGCTGACTCAACAGGATATAAAGGATGCAAACGTATTGGCGTGTTTGTACAAAAGAGAAATTATCTATATCCATATTATATTAGGGATGTTAAAGATAAAGGATTTAAAAGATGCATTTAGCTTGATAAAGCAAATGATAAACAATATGTCGTCTGATATTGTTGAAACAAATCAATATATAAAAGATGAAGAACGCATGTTTATCAAACTTTTAATATGTTTCCCACTTTTTGCTCTGATAATAGAAAAATTATCTATATACAGGAAAGAGTTTATAAGTATTCGATTTAACCGGCACGAGAAATCTGTGCGTTGTTTTAATAATTATTTGTACAAGGGGAACAATAATGCCTAAAGTTTCCGTAATCATACCTGTATATAACGTCGAAAAATATCTGAAACAATGTCTGGACAGCGTTGTTAATCAAACATTAAAGGATATTGACATAATACTTGTTGATGACGGATCTACAGATTCCAGCCTTTTTATCTGCAATGAGTATGCTAAAAAAGACAGCAGAATAACCGTACTGCAGCAAGATCACAAAGGCGCCGGCGCCGCAAGGAATAAAGGTATAAATAAATCAAATTCCGAATTTGTCATATTTTGCGATTCTGATGATTTTTATCCTGAAAAAGATATACTAGAATGCCTGTATAACAATGCAAAAAAACATAATGTATATATCTGCGGCGGCTCATTCAGTGAATTGAATAATGACAAGCTAATCTCACAATATGAGAATACCTTTGACGGTTATATCTTTAAAGAAGAAGGCATTGTAAATTACAAAGATTATCAGTTTGATTACGGGTATCACAGGTTTATTTATAACAGACAATTTCTAAAAGACAATAATATTTATTTTCCTGATTACAAAAGATTCCAAGACCCGCCGTTTTTTGTAAAAGCTATGTATAAAGCCAAAGAGTTTTATGCAATCGCTAAAACTACCTATCTCTTCCGCTGCGGGCACAAAACAATCGACTGGACAATAGATAAAAAAATGGGATTGTTAAACGGTATACAAGATAATCTTAATTTTGCAAAAAAACATAAGCTTGAAAAATTATATTATTTAACCTGTGAAAGATTAAACCAACATGGATATGCATTAAATAGTTTAGAATCTCAAAATACTTTTTTATTATATAGAAAGTTGTTAAACATTATTTTTAACTTAGATTGGAAAATACTCAAAAGATGTAATGCAAATTTTAAATTAGATAAAAAATACAATTTAATAAGAATTTTTTATCAGAATATTTTTTCACTAAGAACTTTTAAAAATCGCAAGATTATAACGGTTTTAGGGATAAGGATAAAGGTTAGGAGAGAGAATAACAATGCCTAAAGTATCTGTCATAATACCTGTATATAACGTTGAAAAATATCTGAGAGAATGTCTGGACAGCGTTGTTAATCAGACATTAAAGGATATTGAAATAATCTGTGTAAACGACGGTTCTACAGACAATTCACTTAAAATTCTTGAAGAATATGCATCGCAGGACAGCCGTATAAAAATAATAAATCAAGAAAATCAAGGAGCCGGCGCTGCAAGGAATAAAGGTTTGGAATTTGCACAAGGAGAATATCTCTCATTTTTGGATTCTGATGATTACTTTGAACCAGATATGTTAAAAATGATGTATGATAAATCTAAACTAAATGATTTGGATATTGTAGTGGTAAAATCAAGACAATATGATCTACTGACAAACAATTTCTCAAATATTGAAACCGCTTTTAACGTGCAGTTCTTACCTAAAAAAGAAATTTTTAATTACAGCGATGCAACTGATTACATTTTTAATATCTTTAATGGCTGGGCATGGGACAAATTATTTAAAAAAGATTTCATACTTCTAAACAAAATAAAATTTCAAAATTTACCTAAACTTAACGACATGTATTTTGTATATGCTGCATTAATATTAGCTAAAAAGATATCAATTATTGATGAAGTTTTAATAACTCACAGGATTAACATATCTACACAGCTTTCAGCAAATTATAATGAATATCCGAATTGCTTTTTACTAGTTATGGAACAATTAAAAAAGCTTCTTGTACAGTTATGTTTATACGAAAAATTACAACGCAGTTTTATTAATAGAGTTATTGATCTTAATTTTTTATTTTTAAAGAAATTACCCCCCAAAGAGGCCAATAAATTAGCAAAAAAGTTAAAAAAGGATATTTTTCCACAGCTAGATATTTATAGTAAACCAAAAGATTTCTTTTTTAATTTTAAGAATATATATGAAGAATTAAAAGATTTTGCTCCAAACTCATTCTTATTCAAACACTGGTATGAAAGATTGTTTTCTATAAAAAATACTTATAAACACAAAATAATTACTTTTTTAGGCATAAAAATCAGAAAACGACATAATGCATTAATATCAATTATTATACCAGCATATAATACAGAAAAATATCTTGATAAATGTTTGCAATCTATGTTGAATCAGACATTTAAAAATATTGAAGTTATTTGCATAAATGACGGTTCAACAGACAACAGCCTGCAAATTATGAAAAAATTTGCACAAAAAGATAAGAGATTTGTTGTAATTGATAAACCTAATACAGGACAAGCTGATTGCAGAAATATTGGTCTGGAATTAGCAAAAGGCAGTTATATAATGTTTTGTGATTCTGATGATACGTACCAACCCAATATGTGCAAAAAAATGTTAAATACATTGATTAAACAAAAAGTAGATTTGGTAAATTGTAATACAAATATAAATGTAGAAGCAGGTCATAAAAGACCAAAATCCAACCTGGATTACAAAAAGCTCTTGTTTCGAGGAAAACATAAAATGACTCTAGAAATGAGAAAAAAAATTAATGTAATTCTTTGGAACAAAATATTTAAAAAATCTTTAATTAATCAATACAATATACGTTTCCCAAAAGGATACGAAAATGATGATGATGCTTTTGTTTTTCAATATTGCACTGTTGCCCAAAGTGTATATGGATTAAAAGATAAATTACATAATTTTTTAGCCAGAGACAATTCTGTTATGGACAAAGTATTTAAAAATAAAAATATTGAAAAAAAATATGACAGGCTTTATTCAATGATTTTTTATCTTGAATTTCTAGAAAAGAACAACCTTTTAAAAGAAAATTTGGATTTTTACATTAATCGTTTACTAAACGAAACAAAATCTTGTTTTGAATACCTGAATGCAAATGAAACCCAAAAGGCTAATGACATCTTAGAAAGTTTAATTTTTAAACTCAACAATAATATAAAATCTATAATTTTAGATAACACATCTAATGTACAAAGAAAATAAGGAGAAAAAATGCGTAGTCCAAGATTTATGAGAAATATAGAAATAGATATAACAAATGAATGTGTGAATAGATGCTCCAACTGCACAAGATTTTGCGGACATCATAAAACACCATATTTTATGGATTTTGAAACATTCAAAAATGCTGTTGACTCTCTCGATGACTGGGAAGGTACAGTTGGAATTATGGGAGGAGAGCCAACTATTCACCCTGAATTTGAAAGATTTGCTGACTATTTAAGAGAAAAAAGAGTTGGTAAAAAGCTTAATCTTTCTAACTTTCCGATTTCGGATATGCAGAAACATATATATGCAAGATTAAGTGATTTTAGCTCAAAAGTAGTTTTGCTATCATCTATTAACAGACACTATTATAAGCATTTCGAAGTGATAAATGATACATTCCCTAAACAGCTTCTTAATGATCATCAAAACAAGTGTATGCATCAAGCTCTGCTAATGTCACGAAAAGAATTAGGAATACCGGATGAAGAGTGGATACAAAAAAGAGACGCTTGTTGGATACAAAATACCTGGTCTGCCTCTATAACACCCAAAGGTGCTTTCTTTTGTGAAGTAGCCGGTGCTTTAGATATGTTGTTTAACGGACCAGGAGGATGGAAAGTTGAAAAAGGCTGGTATAACAGAGAAGTTGAAGACTTTGGAGAGCAATTAAAATGGTGCGAATATTGTTCTGCCTGTATTGATGTTCCTCAAAGATTATCTTCTGATGGGTATGATGATGTAACTCCATTAATGTTTGAAAAATTAAAAGAGGTAGGTTCACCTAAAGCTGAAAAAGGTCTTTGTATAATACATAATCCAAAAGATTTTAATTCAACCCTTTATAAAACATTTACATCGGGAAACCAATATATGGAAGCAGGCGGTAATATTCGAACAACAAAAGAAAATCGCAATTTGTATCCAAAACACTTTGATATAATAAACTACAAAGAATTTTCGAAAACCTTTTATGAAAAAATGCCTAAAGATTGGGTAATAGTTTGTAAAAATGAAAATACTGCTCAAAAGTTAAGTAAAAAATTATCAAATCTAATATTAAATCCAGGATGTTTATATATATATAAAGATATGTTTGTTTTTAATATTTTAGCAAAGTCCATAAGATTAAAAATACAAACTCATGAAACTTTAAAAGCAAAAAAACTTAAATCAATTTGGGATAGTTCAAAGATTATAAATATAAATTATTTAAAATCACCCAATAGATTTCTTTCATTTTCAAAAAATGAAAAACACAATATTTTATGCTTTTTAGGAATAAAAATAAAATTTAAGAGAAAATCAAAAACTACAACAAATCACATTCTTGAATATTATACAAAAAAGGACTTTTTCAATGCTTTAAAAAATGATTCTTTTGAATTTGATTACAGCTCTTTAATTAAAGGATTAGATAATACAAGTAAAGAAATCATTGATAATATTATAAGACGTATAAAATTAGCAAATAAAAATTCTAAATTTATTTTAATAGAAGATTATAATGCTAAAGAAAAAGAAGAATATGAAAAAATACAAATGGAATTTTTTAAGAAAATATTAAAAAATAATGACAATAATTATCAATATAAAAACTATGTACTACGTAAAAAACATTATTTTGAACCTACTGTTTTATATGCAAAATATTTTCTTGATAAAATCAATAATATTGATAATCTAAAAAATAAAGATATTATTGATGTTGGAGCATATGTCGGTGATTCTGCTATTTTATTTTCCAAGTATACCGATAAAAATGTATATGCTTTTGAACCACTTCAAGGGAATTTTAATGAAATAACAAGAACAATTGAATTAAATAAATCAAAAAATATTATACCTGTTCAATTTGGTTTAGGTTCTAAAGAACAAAAGATGATTTTTTATGTTGATGGAGCAAGAAGTGGTGATAAAACAAAATACACTAATTTAAGAAAAGAAACCGTCAACATTATATCTTTAGATACATATGTCCGTAAAAACAATCTGGATGTTGGTCTGATAAAAGTTGATATAGAAGGTGCAGAACAAAACTTTTTACAAGGAGCAAAAGAAACAATTTGCTCGCAGAAACCTGTTTTATTACTTTCTATTTATCATAATTACGATGATTTCTTTAAAATAAAAACATTATTAGAAAGCTGGAATTTAGGTTATAAATTTCAAATAGCAAAGCTTTCCAATAATCGTATTTATTCGGATACTGTTCTCATTGCACAAATTGATTAGTTTGTAATATCCGGTATTCAATAAATTAAAGGAGGGGAAAAATGTCTTTTATAAAAGAATTAAAAAAGATTTTTGATAAAAAAACATACTTTAAAGCAAAAATTAGTATGTTAAAAAAATACAGAGACAATCTTGCAAATTGCAAATACAAAAAAGTCTTTCTTGTATGCAATGAAAACGAAATAGAAAATGCACTAAAAACATTAAAAACAAATTACAATTTTGAAATTGAAAAAATACTGGTTTATACATATAACAATAATTTTAAACCTTATAAATATGGTAATTATATTGTAGATAAAATTCAGACCAAGAAATATAAAAAGAAACACAACCTTGCTGTATTTTTAGGAAATACTTCTACTGCGACTTCTAAATGGACATTTGTTCCTGTTATCAACTATGTTGATAACAGGAATACTTATAAGTATTACATTTTTTCGACTAATCCTGAGAAAATTGTTCACTTTGAAAAAAAACCTAATAAGAATTTTATTAAGCAGCATTACAAAGCAATAAGTATGGCTTACAGCCTACTACAAGATAAAGAAAGCAAAGACATCTTTTTAAGAACAATAAACTGTATACACTATGGAAACTCGTTCTGTGAAAAAAATAGTTACTATGAACAATATTTTCATCCAATAATCCATGCAAAACAAAATGATTATGTTATAAGTGCAGGCTTGGGACCATATTTATACGACACAAAAAGTCTGAGTATTGCAGTTGGAAATAATGGAAAAATTTTTGCATTTGAACCCGAGCAACACAATGTAGAAATATGCAAAAATCTATTGGAAAAAGAAAAGGACATGAATAATGTAGAAATTTGTGATTATGGTATTTGGAAATGTAAAGATATTCTTAAAATAAGTAACCAACAAGGTAGTTCTCGTATTGTTCATAATAATACAACCGTAGAATATACTGAATGCAGACTTATTTCTATTGATGAATTTGTCGAAGAAAATAATATAGATAAAGTCGATTTTATTAAACTTGATATTGAAGGTGCTGAGCCTGAAGCTCTTGAAGGAGCAATTGAAACTATAACAAAATATCGTCCCAGACTTGCACTCAGTATTTACCATAATCCTGAGCACTGTTACTCTTTATTATTATATTTGAACTCACTAAATCTGGGTTATAAATTTTATATGGGACATCACAGAACATTTCTGTATGAGACTGTTTTGTATGCAATAAGTAGCTAGCCTGCAGGGTACGCTTCCAGCCATTTACTGTGTAAGATGGCTGGGTTAGAGACAATATTGCCAAAACAAATCTGTTGGTTAGCATATTTGTCAAACCTGCCAGACGAATAATAAATACCAAGCCGGCAAGATTCTGAAATACTCTCTTTGAACGGATATCCTTTTAAGCCCCCTTGCAGTCTGCTACAAGATAAGCTGCAAGTTCCGGATTGTATATATTTTCATAACAATGAAAAGTTTCTTAAAGGTATTAAAAAATGATTAGAACAATTGAATGGAAGCAAATACATGATAGTTTCAAAAGAATTAAATTTTATTTTTGTTAAATTTTTACAAAAGAAAAATCCTAAATATCTTGACGGATTAATAAAATATATTTATTCAATTGAAAAAAGGCGGCAGAAAAATGCTGTTAAAATAGTTATGCATTATTCCCCGAGAGCAACAGAAAAATCATATGGTACAGAAAGAGGCTTTCCTTCTGATGAAAAATTTGTAAAAAGCGGTTGGTATAAACAAATGATCAAAAGATATCTTTTTACAGGGTGGTATTTTTGTAAAACAATGGATGTTCTTGATACTTGCTGTGGGACTGGATGGGGTTCTTATATAATTTCAAAATATGCAAAAAAAATTGATGCGTATGATATATCAGAAACACAGATAGAAGAAAACAAAAAAGAGTGGAAAAAATATACAAACAAAATAAATTGGTTTGTCTCTGATGCACTACATTTTAAACAAACTAAACAATATAATGTTGTTCTGGCTATGGAATCACTTGAACATTTTACAAAAGAAGAAGGTAAAAAGTATGTAAAATCTCTTTATGATTGCATTTCATCTTCAGGTGGAATACTTGCTGGAAGCACACCAATTATAGAATCAGAGGAAGCTGCATTACGTAATAAAAAAGATAATCCATATCATTTACATATTTACAAAGAAAAAGAATTGAAAGAATTACTGGCAGAATATTTTGACGATGTAATTATACATAAGCATAAAGGAATTGGATTCTTTTTTGCAATAAAAAAATAATAATTAAAATTAAATATATTTGTCTCTTAGAAGTCGAGACACTCTGCCAAGTAAATATGACTAAATGTCATATTTACGAGAGGTGAGTCGAAACTCCGGAATGACGACGGATTATGTATTAATAAATCCCCTTCAGATCCCCCATAGGATGACACAAAGCACGTCATTCTGAAGGAATGAAACAACTGAAGAATCTGAAACAACAAAAGATTCTTGCTTGAGATGTAGGCGAGGTACGAGCCGTACATATCAGGATGCCCTTCGTGTACGGCTAAAGCCACAGAATGACGCTGACTGCGTCATCCTGAGGGTAAAACCAGAAGGATCTAAAAAACATAAGATTCTTCGGCTGCCGCCTCAGAATGACGTAGGGAAAGATTCTTCGCGCTCTCACAAAACGATACTTAATCGTTTTATTCGGCAGAGACTTATCATGAATTTTTCTCTGACGATATAAGACAACTAACTTTTATGTAATTCTTAATATCCTAACTCTTCGTTAACAAGTACAACAACAATTCTTCCCTGAGGTCTGCAGAGTCTTGTTGTTATTATTTGACAGCATATAGAATCCTGACTCAGACAATCACCGCAGCTTCCTGTAACAGCGCAGGGTGTTTTGCTGTTTGCAACAGAAGCTATTCTTTGAAGGTTGCAGGGAGCTGCATAAGTTCTTGCTCTTGTATAAGCCTCCTGCAAATTTTTAACCACTTTGTTCATGCCTGCAATAACAATAACTTTTTTAGGTCCGAATGCCAGTGCAGCAACACGGTTTCCGAGTCCGTCTATATTAACAAGCTGTCCGTCTTCGGATATTGCATTTGAGCTCATTAAAAATACATCAGCCAAAAAGCTGTCATAAGCGCATTTTTGCTTTGCCTGAGCATCAGGAGCTTTGTCTCTGTTTATTGTTTTGTAACCGTTATTCTCCAGATAATCAACAAGTCCTAGTTCTGAAAGTGTTGTTGAGCCGCCCCAGGCTACTATATCATCTTTTGAAATAAGAGACAGAACTGTTTTTACTGCTTCTTCCTTATCTTTGCAAAAATGTGCATCAAAATGTCTTTTTTTAAAGGCTTCTGCTGTTTTTTCACCTAACTTTTGATTTCTTTCTTTTACAAACTTGTTTTCTGACATATCAAACTCCTGTATTTATTCATTTTAAAACAAACTTTTTTATTGCTTTTACAACGCCGAAATTATTGTTTGTATCAGCAATGTAATTGGCATTCTTTTTCACCTGTTCGTTTGCATTTTCCATAGCAAAAGAATACCGTGCACATTTTAGCATTTCTATATCATTATTAAAATCCCCGAATGCCATGGTTTCATCTTCTTTTATATTGTATAGTTTCTGCAGTCTTTTTACAGCCGTTCCCTTGTTTAAATCTTTGTTCATAATATCTATCCAGTTTACGGAAGAAACGACCGCAGAAAGGTTTTTATCCAGTTTATCTTTGATTTTTGGATAAGAATTTGCTGCAGAGCCAAACACATCAAACAGTGCAACCTTTAGTATCTGTTCATTCAGATTTTTATAATCATCTATTATTTCATAGTTTGTATAATAATACGTTATTGCATCGAGATATTCTTTATCAGGATTTAGAAAATACGCTTTGTCTTTTGCACACAGTATCAATTGTAGTTTTTCTATATTTTTGCATATTTCTACGGTAGAAAAAACTTCATCTCTGTTCATCGGAAGAATAATTTCTTCTGTGTCTTTGCATTTTATATGACCGCCGTTATCTGAAATATATGCAACTTCATTTTTCCTGTTACCGAATACTTCTTCCAGTGCATAACAGCTTCTGCCGCTTGCAGCTACAAATTTTATCTTTCTTTTGTTCAGCTCTTTTAAAACATCAAAAAAATCCGGTGCAAATTCACCCCTGTCATTTAACAGAGTACCATCCATATCCGAGGTAATTAATTTTATCATTCATACATCCTTTTGGTTGATATAATTTTATAATATTTGTATAGTAAAATAAAATTAATAACAACAAGGTTTTTTTACAAAGGTTACAGAGATATGATTAACGATATGACAAAAGGGAATCCGTTATCCTTGATTTTCTGGTTTTCGGTTCCGCTTTTGATAGGAAATGTATTCCAACAGCTGTACAATATAGCCGATATTGTTATTGTAGGAAGAACTCTCGGAATGAAAGCACTTGCTGCGGTAGGTGCAATATCACCGATATTCTTTTTTATAATGTTTGTTGTCGTCGGATTAACAGGAGGTTTTGCCGTTATAACAGGCCAGAGATTCGGTGCAAAAGATCCTCAAGGCGTCAGACGTTCCGTCACAGTGTCTACTGTGATAAGTACAGGCATAACAATCGCTTTTTCACTGGTTATTGCCCTATTAATGAATCATATACTTGTTTGGATGAATGTACCGCAGGAAATCAGGCATGACGCTTTCTGGTATATACAGATAGTTATTGCAGGGCTTATTGCTTGTAACGCATATAACCTGCTTGCCAGTATCATAAGAGCACTCGGGGACAGCAAAACACCTCTTTATTTTCTTATTTTTGCTTCTGTTTTAAATGTATTTCTTGCATTGTTGTTTATTCTTAAATTTCACTGGGGTGTTCCGGGTTCGGCTGTGGCAGTTGTACTGTCTCAGGCGGTATCTGTTTTATTATGCCTTATATATGTAAAAAAGCGTTTTCCTATTTTGCATCTAAAAAAAGCTGATTGGCTGTATGCATTAAGAAAAGAGAGTATTCCTTTTGCAATAGAACATTTAAAAGTCGGCATACCAATGGCTGTACAATCATCTATTCTCGGCTTAGGAATATTAATTATACAAAGTGTCTGCAATACTTTCGGCTCTGATGTCATTGCAGCATTTACCGCTGCTCTTAGAATAGAGCAGATTGCAACAATGCCTATGATATCCTTTGGTATTGCTCTTGCGTCTTACACTGCACAAAACTTTGGTGCCAATAACTTTAACAGAATCCGTTCCGGAGTCCAGAAAACATCTATTATAAATATCAGTCTCAGCGTAATAATGACACTAATCATACACTTTTTCGGAAGCAGTATTGTCGGTATATTTATAGGCAGAGGAGAACATCACATTATAGAAATAGCAAGACAGTATCTGTGGATAAGTACTTTATTCTATTTCTTTCTGGGACAAATATTTATATTCAGGAATGCTCTTCAGGGTATGGGCGAAGCCATGCTGCCTCTGGCATCCAGCATAGCAGAGCTACTTGTCCGCTCGTTTGCAGCAGTATATCTTGCTGTAAAGTTCAGCTATTTCGGCATTTTCTATGCAGGGCCTATTGCGTGGATAACGGCTTCTGTTATTCTTGCTGCAGGATATTTTACAAACTTGCTCAGAATAGCAAAGAAAGCAAGAGTTACATACAATTTGCAAAAAAGACTCACTGCATAAATATTACTGTTTTTGCGCAACAATTTTTTCTATTGCATTTTCAATATCTGTTTGATTAATGGTTAAACAAAGTCTGTCTGTTTCAGTCAGTGTTCTGTTTTTCATTTTTTCGTATATGCCTGTTCTTCGTACTGCGTTTTGATATGCTATATAAAATGTTTCCACAACATCAGAACCGTTAAATTTATTGTCAAACATCATAGCGCAGAGTTTATCTTCATCAATATTGTCATCTACAGGTTTGTCTTTTTTTGTTTTATCAAAAATTTGTTTTATACCCTCAACATCCGGCATTGGTATTTTTATCTTTAGCCCGAATCGTCCGGCGCTTAAAAGAGCTTTGTCTATCAAATCGGCTCTGTTTGTTGCAGCTATAACAAAAACATTATCCTGACTTTTTTCTATATCACTTGTTAAAACTAGAAGCTGATTTACTACAGTATCCTGATACCTTGCCTGATCAGAGCCTGAACGCTGCTTTGCAATTGCATCGAACTCGTCAATAAATATCAGGCAGGGCTGATTTTCTCTTGCTTGTTTAAATAATTCACGCCAGTTTTCTTCTGTTTGCCCGACTTTTGCATCTGTCAGGTCATCGGCTGCAACTTTTATAAAATTTATTCCAAGTTCATTAGATAAAGCATTTGCAATCATTGTTTTGCCGCATCTTGGCGGTCCGAATAAAAGAATCCCTTTATTCAATCTGAAATCTTTATAAAATGACGGATATACAAGAGGGAAAACTACATTTTCTTCCAGCATTTCAATCTGTTTATCCAGTCCGCCTATATCGGAAAACTTTATTTTTTTTGAAGGGTCTGTAATTTTTTGAGGACGCGTATTTATGGACAATCTTAGTGAATTAAACTTTTCTACATTTTCTTTACTATCGAAAAAAGAAGATTTTTCAACATTTTTGTCAAAAATTTGTTTTAAATTTTTAGAATTAATATCAACCTTGAATACAGTATCTTTTTTGTAGGAACTTATTTTTATATATTTACCGCTGCTCAATGCCGATGGCTCATCTGCTGTCATAATATATTCTTTTTTTACGGATAGTTTTTTTTCATCGCTTCCACCATCAAGCAAGTATACGGAAGAAAGCGGATTTATTTTAAAAATCTTGTATTTATCATATTTGTCTTTGTACACAGCAAAACTGTTATAATCAAACGTGTTTTCCACGAAAAAAATATTGTATATAGGAAAATCAATGTTTTTCAACTGACCTTTTAATTCATTCTTTGCTTTAATAAGGTCATCAGCAAATATCAAAATACTTTTATCATCAAGATTTTGAATAGCTGCATTCAGCCTGTTTTCCGTAGTCGGATTATTATTACTAAATAAGCCGTGAAAAGCAATATTGTTTAAAGACATAATATTACTTCTGTCAGCATAATATTTGTCTGATTTTGTACTATAAACATCACATGTTACATTAAAAGTGCTTCTGTATTGCGATGATGGTACACGATATGATAGGTTTGATATTTTCATTTATTTTCCCTTCTTAAATAAAATTGTACTAAAAAAATTTTCAGTCTGTATATGTTATGCAATTCAGCAGCAGATAGAAGAATGTCTTGATTTTTAGAATTTTATACAAATAATGAAGCTCAGGAGGAAAATTTTATGTCATATTTATATTTATTTGCAGCAATAATTGCGGAAATTTTTGCCACAACTATGCTTAAAGATACAAACGGTTTTACGGTATTACTTCCGACTGTTTTTTGCATTTTGGGATATATTGTTGCTTTTTATATGCTGAGCCTGTGCGTACAAAATATTCCGACCGGTATAATATATGCTCTGTGGTCAGGACTAGGCATTGTCGGTATAGCATTGCTCGGCTGGATTATCCACAAGCAGACTCTTGATATTCCTGCAATAGCAGGGATAGTACTTATTCTAATCGGAGTTCTTGTTATAAAAATATTCTCCAAATCGGCAGTATAAATAAGAAAAAATTGCTATAAAATACGATGTTTTTAGCTTATATGTTTAATATATTGACCGTATGAATACGGTTAATAAGCTGTTAAAAGCATACAAAAACAATAAGACCCTTCATTATGACAAATGGAGTGAAGAACATAAATACAGGGCTTTAAATGACGGAAATTTGAAACAGTGGATTTCAAATATTTTACCGTCAGAACTTCTAGAAAGGCCGTTAAAAGAGGCTGTTGAATCCATTGTATCATTGTGTGAATGTACAACTTTTTACAAAAGCTTTCCTGACAATGTAGAAACACCGGATTATGGCGATAAATGGGGAAGATTGGGTAACTATATAGAAATAAACAACCGTGCAATTGCGCAAATGCACGGAAACAGATGTAAAAACGGAATAATCAGTGCAATAAAAATGCTGCCTGCAATTCCCCCTTCCGCTAAAAGCTGGGCAAACTGTATAATACTTTCTCAAATCTGGCCGAATATATACGGAGACGGTTACAACAAAGAGCCCTGGGAAGAAAATTCCATTTACGGAATAAAACTCGGTATAGGTTATAGCGAAAATATTATTAACTTCGATATTGCAGATAAAATTTCACCGGAAGAACAGCTGAAAGCTTTTAATGATCTTGCTCATTTCAGAGGTCTTAAAACAGGATTTCGAACGATTATCTCAGAAGACCAGCTGAAAGTCTCAAAACCTTATGAAGAAGACCAAAACTTCCGCTGGAATAATCCCGAACATGAAGAACTTTATATACAAGAAATGGTAAAACTTGTTGATCTGGGATTTGAAGCAATTTTTGTTGACTCTGCAAAACACATAGGCGGATATGATATGCAAAATTATACGGGTGTCGGTGCTCTTCCTGAATACAACCAGATGCAATATATAACAGATGAAATAAGACGCCGTTCAGGCTGCAGTACATTAAGTTTTGTCGGAGAAAAAAGCTCCGATGATTTTGAACGATACAGGATGATGGGTCTGAATGCCGGCACTGCATTTGTAAGCGTAGATGACTTTGATACAGTAAAATACTGGTCAAACAGGCTTAAATACTCCAGAGACTACGCACCCGGTGTAGAAGTTTCAAATGATAACACAGAAGGTGGCACATCCTATGAAACAAGACTTAACAGAATAAGGAATGCACTGTTTGGCTTTGAAATAGCAAGTGACAAGCTGCCAAGTTTTATGCAGATGGAAGATCTATTTCCCCTGCGATATGACACAAACACGCATCATCTGATGATGTGCAATCCTTCATATTCAGCAGATGGAACAAAAGAGAGTCACTGGAGAGAGCTGTTTACTAAAGATGACGGCAGATACTACAACCATCAGGTTGGGGAAATCTTTGCACACGCTTTATTTTTATAAGATTGTTAATATTTCTTAACAATACACTCAAATAAGTCAATTTCTCTGAATAAATTTTTTTTATTTAATTGAGGGATATTAAATATACTTTTATAGGATTTTTATTTAGAGAGGATTGGAAATGAGTTTATCACCATTTGGTTTACCATCAAATTACACAAACAACAGCTTGTATCAGCAATATATTATGATGCTGCTATTAAATATGCAAAGACAGGCACAACAGCAGCAATTATTTAATGCTCAAGCTCAGCAGGCAAGGGAAGAAGCTCTTGCGGCGCAGTACGCTCAGCAGCAATCACAAAATACAACTACAGCTGCACAAGCAACAATAACACCAGCCCAATCACAATTATCACCAGAAAGACAACAGGCAGTTTATGCACAATATCAACAGTCCCAAGCTGTTCAACAACCTACAGCTGCACAAGCAGCAGCTTCAACAACAGTTACAACTAATCCTAATGTAAAAGACGGTTTAGATGACGGTTATATAAGCGGCAAAGAAAAATGCAAAAATTTCTTTAAAGGCGTAGGCAATTTCTTTAAAGGATTAGTTTGCGATGAAAGCGGCAAATTCAGCTGGAAGCAGACATTAAAAACTGTCGGAATGGCGGCAGGTGCAGCAGTTATATGTTGTATCCCAGGCGGTGCAGTTGCCTTAACAGCAGTTGGCGTTGCAATGGGAGCATATCAGGTCGGAAAAGGCGCTTATAAAGCAGCTACAGCAAAAACAGATGCAGAAGCAGCAGCAGCTTGGCAGGATATGGGTTCAGGAACTACAGCAATAGTCGGTTCCGTAGCCGGTGCAAAAGGTGCACTGAAAGCAGCAGGAAAGCCAGTGCCGCAAGGAAATGCTGTAACAAGCAGTCTCAAAGCTACAGGAGAATGTTTACAAATTGCAGGCAAAGGCGTATGGAACGGTGCAAAAGGAATAGCACATCCTTTCAAATCAGCAAGAGCAATAAAAGGCTATTATCAAAATACCTTTAAACCTAATATGAAAGAGCTGTTCTCTTACCAAAACGGTCATAAAAATCATGTAAATGCAATGGAGCAAAAGATTAATAAAAATATCAAAGATATCGATGCACAAATTAAATCTCTTAATGATGAACTTGCAACAAACCCGTCAGCATCAAGAGTTAACGAAATCAATGCAAAAATTGCAGAATTAACAAACAAAAGAAATATTGAAACAGGAAAACTTCAATACAATGATTACAGAAATAAACAATTAGAAGCTTTTGAAAAACAGATTACGGATGTAGAAGCAAAATTGGCTGACCCGGCAATATCTACGGCAGAAAAAGCAAGATTAACTCAATTAAGAGAAAATCTCTACGAAAGCTATATCAATGCAGACCAGAACTTCAGCGTAAACTTTAACAAATCAATCAAAAATAAAGAAGATTTTATCGCTAGATTAAAAGAACAGTATAAAAATGCACCTGAAGAAGGAAAGAGTGCAATTAAACAAGAAATTGAACTTAACGAAGGTATTCTTAAAGGAATGAAAGAACAACAAAAAATTGAAATTGCTCAATATAATGTAGAAAACGCAAATGCAGATATCATGAGATTACAGTCTGAGTTGAAGAAATCAGGTTTAACTGATGCTCAAAAAGAAGCAATCACTTCAAAAATAGCAAAAATTGAAAATGAAATAGCCAAAGATAAATCAATACTCAGAAACTCAAATTACAAAATTGCTGAAAGAAAAGCTTTATCTGAATCAGGTATAGCAATCGGTACAGTATATCTAGCAAATCCTGCACCACAATTGGAAGGAAGCATAGATGATGCTACAGCACAAGCTCTCGGATTTACATCAGCAGCAGAAATGGAGCAATACGCACAAATGAATGGATTTGCAAACGCAGCACAAATGCTTTCTTACTTGCAGTCTATGCAAAACAGCCAGCAGTCAGCAGATTCACAAAACGGAAGTACAGCAGCACAGCAAAATACCACTAATACAGCTTCTCAATACACAACAAATCCATATACATCCGGCACTTATTCATCAACCTTCACAGGTCAAATGCCGGTAGAATCAGGACTCGGATTCAATGAACTATATGTTTCACCTTATCCGGAAATGGTTTTCTAGTCACATAAATACATCTATTACATAAAAAGGTAAGATAAAATCTTACCTTTCTTTTTTGTAAATATGAAAAAGAAACAGCGATGATATCAAAATAACAATAAAAGAAACTATCTGAGCAACAGCAATTCCATATATATTAAGTACGCTGTCCATTCTGCACCATTCAATAACCAGCCTGCCAAGCGAGTATAAAATTAAATAGGAAAAAAACACAGTCCCGTCTTTTATTCCGGTAATTTTTCTTATACAAAAAAACAGAATTAAAAATATAGATAAATCCCACAATGATTCATATAAAAAAGCAGGATGGTAATATGCAATATCTTCATAACCGGACGGTCTGTACTGTGAAGAAATAAACAATTTTATAAACGGGATATTACATGGTTTTCCAAAAGCCTCGCAGTTAAACCAGTTGCCGAATCTCCCAATTGCCTGTCCTATTGCAATTCCGTAAGAAAATACATCTGCATATTTTAAAAAATTTATATTTTTTATCCTTGCATATATTAAACCGGAAACGACTCCCCCAAGTATTCCCCCATGTATAGACATACCGCCATGCCAGAGTGCAGGAATTTCTAAAAGATGTTTTGAAAAATAATCAAAATCCATCAAGACATAATAAATTCGTGCGCCAAGAATAGAACACAAAATAATTACCGGCAAAATATCAAGAATAATATCCGTATCAACATCTTTATAAAATTTCTTTGAAATATTACAGATAATAAGTATTGCACTAATAATAGCAGCAAACATAATAATTCCGTAATAATGAACATCAAATCCGCCAATACTAAAAGCCACAGACGATGGAGGCGACTGCATTACTCTACACTTTCATCTGATGTACTTACAGAGACATTCTCTATATTATCCATAGAATTATTTTTTACAGAGTTATATTGCTGTATCTGAGTATTTAAATAACTAATCTGTTCTTCAACTTTTTGTTTATCTTCTGCTGACGGCTTTTTTACAAGATACCTGTTATAATTTTCAACAGCTGCATTGTAAAGTTCTACTATCTTTATCTTATTTTGTTCGGATAATGTTTTTGAGGATTTATCCTGCTTATCGACGGTCTCAGAATCAGTCTCATCATCAGAAACTGTATCATTATTAGCCTGTTTATCTGTATCAATACCGTTTATAATCTCATCAGCCTGACCTTCCAAAGCCATTGCAAGAGAATAATAAGAATCAGCAAACTCCGGTTTTAATTTTATTGCATTTTCTAAAGACTGCTGTGCTTCTTTATATTCTGATTCTTCTATTAAAGCAACACCTAGATTGTAATGTGTTTCAAAAATACTCGTATCAAGGTCTATACTGGAGCGTAAACGGGCGATAGCCTTTTCTGTTTCTCCATTTGCCATATATTCTTTTGCTTTGTTATTCAATTCCTGTACGGCAAGATTGTTTATACAGGCTGTGGAAATAACAGAAACAAATAATATTGTAATCAGTAATACAAATTTTTTCATAAGCGGATAATTTCTCATATCAACTTTTTAACATAATATATAAAATAAAAAAAATTGGCAACTTGGCTAAAATAAGATACAATAAACGTTGTATATTTCTAATGTATAATTAAAAATTAAGCATACTGAGGATTAAATAATAATGTCAGAAGATAAAAAAGTAGTGTCACTTTCAAGAGCAAAACATGAAAATGAATCAAAAAGTGAAGAGAATACCGGTTTTGAACCTGTATATTGCAGTTTTTGCGGCAGACCGAATACGCAGGTGGTAAAAATGGTTAAAGGGCCGGGTGTAAATATATGCTCAGAGTGCACTATGATAGCTGTACAATACCTTATACTTGAAGACAAAATGCCTTCAGGTGAAGCACAAAAAATACTTGATGCATTCTGGACAAAACTGGAATAGAAAGGCTTTTGATAAATGTCAGACAATAAACTGCAAATAAGAGCCAAAATACTTTCATCCATTGTAAACCTGCAGAACAACACCTCTGACAGGTCTCTTGTCGGCAACACACTGGATGACTTAAATAAAATAGAAGACAAAGATACTGTTCTGGATATTCTTCACAAAGAATTTTTAAAAGAGAATACAGAACTCAGAGATTACACAATTACTTTTCTTATAAGTGAACTTATTGAAAAAGAAAAAGCCGAAAAACTTTTCTTTGAAACTCTTGCAAATCCTAAAATAAACGATTCTATTAAAACAAAAGTCGTCGGTTTTTTAAGAGAATGCGGTAAACACGTAAACTATGAACAGTATCTTGAATATTTTGAAAATCCTGATGACATCATAGACTCAGATACTGTAAAACTTCTTGAAAATGCAAAAATAAACCCGGAAGCACAGATTGATTTTCTTGACTTTGTCCATGCATTGCCGGAAAAAGAAAAGGAAATGCTTATTTCTTCACTATCAGATGACTATGACGGGGACAATTTAGCAAATATTTTAATACCTGTTATAATTTCAAACCCTTATTCCGACATTGCACAAAACGCAATACAGGCAATAGGAGAGAGCAAATCACCTCTTGCGTATCCGGTATTAAAACAGTTATCTGAAGAATGCGATGATTTAAAAGTAAGAGCCGCAGCCCAAAAAAGCTTTAGCCTGTTAAAGCTCTCAGGTATAAAAGAAGACATAACAAAAGTGTATTATAAAAAGTTACTGGCATCTTCACCTGTTTATAAATGTTTTATAAACTATCCGGATGGACACGGTAATCAGGGTATTATATTTTCACGAAAAAATAAAAATTCTTTTATCCAGATGTTTGCACTGGTTATAAATGATATTGACGGAATTATTGATTGTTTCGGTTTTAATGAAATTTCTCAACAGGAGTTTGACAGAATAGTTAATAAATTCTATCAAAACGATAATGTTATAGAAACCAATGCGGCTTTTTGCAAATTTTTAATGGTGAATGCCGAAAAAATTTCAAGACTAAAATATAAAGAATTTTCTTACGAATATGCAGCCTGGTCGTTTATAACAAAAGACATAGACTATAAGGAAATAGACCTGAAATCAGGTTTGGACAAAATAGAATTAAATGATTTTCTCTTAAAACAGATATATAACAAAGATTATTTTACAAAATGGTTCTTTGATGTCGAAAACAATGAAGATTTTGCCGAATTGATTGATAAAATTGCTGATAACAAAATTGTTGACGCAAACCGGATTGATAAACTTATAGAAGAAAATATAAATAGCATATTTAATGATTCATTTACAAAAGTATTTGATAACAGACTTTTATTCAATGCATATCTTGCTAAACAATCAGGGGACGCCTCATTTGCCGGCATGCTGTATTCACTTACCGATGAAAGTGAAATAAAAGAAAAACTAAAAATTGATCTGATTAAAAAAAGTATTTACGAGTATTTTCTTGCGCAAAAAGACAGGTATGAAAGCATAAAGAGTGCAACTTCTATCTTTGCAAGACGTGCAAATAAAGATTTAAGCGATATTGATATAAATTACATAGAAAAATGCATTAAGGAAATAGAAAAAAACTGGATTTAAAATGCACAAAATAATGGGACTGGATGTCGGTACAAAAAGAATAGGGATTGCTTTGAGTGATTTTTTGCTGCTCACAGCGCAGCCCTGCGAAACAATTAACAGAGAACCGGAAGCAGATGCAGTAAAGAAAATTTCGGAATTATGCAAAAATAATAATGTAGAAAAAATAGTCGTAGGACTGCCAAAAAATATGAACGGTACTATTGGCGAACAGGCAAAGGATTGCCAAAATTTTTCAAATCTGCTAAAAATAAATATACCCCAATGTGAAATTATTTTTGAAGATGAAAGACTTACCAGCAGACAGGCAGAAAATATTCTTGCTATGCAGGGTAAGAAATATACAAAAAATAAGGGGCTTGTCGATTTAAAAAGTGCGTGTATAATATTACAGCAGTATTTAGACAGAAATCCCGGAAATACTACAAATAGAAATACAATATAAAAAGGAAGAAACAATGACAAATCATGAAGAAATAGAAGAACAACTGATAGAAACAATTGATGAAGAAGGCAATATCATTAATTTTGAACTAATCGACATAATTGATATGGACGGACAGGAATACGGGCTTCTTCTTCCTAAAGAAGAAAATGACGACCCCGAACAAGAAAAGGAAGTCGTCTTAATGCGATTAACAAAAGAAGGTGAAGAATACGTATTTGAAATGATTGAAGATGATGAAGAATTTAATAAAGTAGTGGACTACATTGATTCTTTAGACGATTCAGAAGAAGAATAGATTCTTAATATTTCTTTACAATATACTCGTGATTTAGCAATTATTTTCTCAGTGTATACTTTATATATATACGAGGAATAAATTAGAGACGAGAAATTAAAAACACACGAGGAACAAAAACAATTTTCAAGGCCGAAAGGTCTTTTTTTTTGCTCGTTTATAATTTTCAAAAAATCAATAAAAAGTCTATACAACAAACATAAAGCTGTCTGTTATCATATCTACAGCGGTGTCCATGAGCTGACGACCTGCCTGATATGCATTTGACGCCTGTTTTGCTTTGAATTCTTCTATGCCGGTGTTTTGTTGAGCCTGCTGTCCCATTTCAAAAGAACCATCTTCTGAACTCATCTGTTCTGACATATTGTCAGACATCTGCATCTGCATATAGCGAATAATCTCATCTATCGTAACCTGACCGTCATTATTCAAATCCATTTCGCTATTAGAACTTGATGAAGAACTGGTTTCTTCTTTTTCCGAAGAACCACCCATCGCAGTTATACCGGTAGATGCTTTTTTATCTTCTGTATTTGAAATAACTCCGTTTGCAAGCATGTCATCAAAACTCATGCCTGCTGTTGTTTTTGAAGAATCAGAATACAAAAGGCTCTCGAAAATAGATGCGCTGTAAGAGCCTATTGAACTAATTGAACCAACCATGTTATCTAACCTCTCCCATTGTTAACATGGATATTTTGCACATTTTTGCCATGCCTTACATCATTCAAAAAATGTAAAAAATTATAATTTATTGAGTGTTTCCGCATCAAAGAAAAGAAAGTCATTAGTGTTAAAGTTTAGTGTAATTTCTTTTCCGAATTCTTTTTGCGCATCAATTTTTGCAGAACATTTTGCATTGTTTATATTAAAATAAACTATTTTCTCACTGCCGAGCATTTCGGATATATCAACACCTACCATGAATTCATAGTTGGGTGACAATGACTCCATTTTCTCCGGACGGATACCGACAATAATTTCTTCACGGTTTTGTATAAGCTGTTTTTGCGGTTCAGAAAGATTAATAATATAATCATTAAATTTAATGGTACCGTTCTCAACTTTAGATTTTATAAAGTTCATGGAAGGAGAGCCCAAAAAACCGCCGACAAATGTATTGGCAGGACTGTAGTATATTTTTTCAGGTTCATCGACCTGTTGTATCACCCCTTTGTCCAGTACAACAATTCTATCTCCCATAGTCAATGCTTCTGTCTGGTCATGGGTAACATATATAAAAGTTGTCTGCAGTTTTTCATGAAGTTTTTTGATTTCGGAACGCATCTGAACACGCAGCTTTGCATCAAGGTTGGATAATGGTTCATCCATCAAAAATACTTTCGGATTTCTGACTATTGCACGTCCAAGAGCAACACGCTGTCTTTGTCCTCCGGAAAGCTGTTTGGGTCTTCTATCAAGATATTCCGTTAGATTTAAAATTTCTGCAGCTTCTTTGACTTTTCTGTCTATCTCATCTTTTTTGAAATTTCGCATTTTTAAAGGAAAAGCAATATTTTCATAAACACTCATATGGGGGTATAGTGCATAACTCTGGAAAACAAAGGCAATATCTCTGTCTTTGGGGTGGACATTATTTACACATTTGTCGCCTATATATATTTCGCCTGAGGTTATATCCTCCAATCCTGCAATCATTCGTAAGATAGTGGATTTTCCGCATCCGGAAGATCCTACAAGTACAATAAACTCTTTATCTTTAATTTCCAGAGAAATATCATTAATAATTGTTTTTGTATCATATCTTTTTACTACATTTTTTAAAGTAACATTAGCCATATACTTCTCCGGTTGTTAAATACTTAATCTTTCAGTCGGAATTATAAATGAAAATACACAGCCATGTGATGATTCAGATTCTGCCCAGATTTTACCTTTCATCAGTCTGACAAGATTATATAAAACTCCCATCTCCATACCTTTTGCAACAGTTTTCTTTGCTATGTATTTATCAATATTTGCATAAGGGTCAAAAACAGATGCCAGCTCCTCATTAGGAATACTTGCTCCGGTATAGGCAAGACTAATCATTGCGTAAGTTTTGTCAGGCAGATTAGGATTTACTTTAAAACCGGCAAGTTCCAGATATTCGGCATCAGGATGATTAACTGTAAGCTGGATTGAACCGCTGTCTGTTTTGTCCAGAGCATTTTTAAGAAGGATATCCAGTGCTTTTCTTAAGACATGCTCATCTGAATAAAAAGTTCTTTTTGCAAGACTATTTAAGTTAAAATTAAGCACAATCTTTTTTTCATCAGCCTGAGGTTTATATTCATTAAAAATATCTGTCATTAAGTTTACAAAATCAAAATTTTTAAATTCATATTCATACAAGCCCGATTCCAGCTTTGAATACTCTACCACACTGTTTATAAGTTCCAGTAGATGTGTTGAATTTTTATTTATAATTTTAAGATATTTTTCCTGTTTTTCATTTACATCACCGCCGAGTCCTTCTAATATAGCCTGAGAAAATCCGTTTATTGAATGAAGAGGCGATGTCAATTCACCAGAAATTTTTGAGAGGAATGTATTATTATTTTTAGTCAATTTATTAAGATATTCATGTTCAAACATCAGCTTATTCAGCATTTTCTGGCTGTTAGAAACATCCCTTACGGATATTATAATTTTTTCTTCACCGTCATTGTACTCGGAAGCTCTTATTTCAAAATATAAATCATCCTGAAGGTTCTGCTTGGATCGTACAATTGCAGAATCTTTAGAGTGAGAAAGATTTCTTATAAGGTTATACCCTCCGTCAAACAAATCAAAAAGCTCCAAGTTAAAAAGTTCCTCGCTGGATAATTTGAATAAGTCTAAAAGATTCTGATTTGCATATAAAATTTCACC
Source organism: uncultured bacterium (assembly GCA_949296245.1). Taxonomy (GTDB): domain Bacteria; phylum Cyanobacteriota; class Vampirovibrionia; order Gastranaerophilales; family Gastranaerophilaceae; genus Limenecus. The sequence continues at coordinate 57,224 of CASFNW010000013.1, read as the reverse complement.
GGAAGCTGATACAACCATTACTGCATCAGGATAGCATCCTAAAACACTTTTATCTTTTTTCTTTCCGAATAACCAGGAAAATATTCCCATTTCAGACTCCCTTTTAACTTTTAACCTTTAAACCCTTTTATATATATTAATTCTATCATAATCAGATAAAAATAATAAAAATTAAAAAATAAAATGCGGTCTTAGAAAAATCCAAGCCGCATAAGTCAAGAAAGGAATGGTTAGACTATTAATATGATTATTATTACAAGTTTTTTAAATGTGTGCAAATTTATAAACAATTGTTAAGCACATTAAAATGTCTGAGTGAGACCTCGCTTGTAGGAGTGTACACACTCTGCCGAATAAATATGCCGGTGGCATATTTATGAGAGGTAGCGAGTGGCGCCGAGTCTATCATTTTACGGAAGTGACCCCATGCACTTGTTGGCTGTGCCGGACTTGTTGTTAAATGTTGAACTTGTTTATTGCACAGGTTCAATAAGTAGTCGGAGTCAGTTGACTATATGAAATATCAATCACATTCTAATCAACAAAATACCCTTCACCCTCTTCTGTAAGAGTGTATTCTGTAAACTCGCTTGTACCTGTCAAATCCGGCACTATCCTGACAAGATTTTGTTCTATTGCATTTTCTATCATCGAATGGTCAACTGGTTGGCCTGTCGCAGGTACAAGTTTAGCGTTAAGCTGTTTTATTGAAAAACGTTCCTGATTTTCTATATTCAAAATATATTTTGCAGCTACAATCAGCCGGTCTGTATCATTCTGAGGGTTATATGAATTCAAATATCCTTCAAAATCAGACAGTGAATCTTGTTTTTCCACGACTTCGGTTTTGGGATTCTGTATAGAGTCAACAAGTGTCTGCTCAAAGTCTGCTTCAGAAATCTGTGTATCCTCATTCATCAAGGAGGAATTAAACTGAGGTGTTGTCATATTGTTTATTGATACGAGATTTTTTACGTCAATAAAACCGCTTCTTTGAAGACCGGATTCTTCTGTCTGAACATTTTCAGATTCGGATAAATCTTCTTCACCGGAGCTGTTAATATTTTCCGGAGGTTTAACATATTCACCTTTTACAATACCGTTTATCCAGTCCGATAATTTTTCTTCAAATGTTATCTTGTCATTTGTAGAACATTCAAACTCTATATCGCCTTTTTTAATTTTAAAATAGTATTCGTACATAAGTTAATCTTTCCTGTATCGTAAATCGAGATGTCTTGCAGCATTAGTTTCATCTACCCTTTTTACCGGTGTGTTATGAGGAGATGACAGAACGACTTCTGGATTTTCTTTTACCTCTTTTGCTATTGTTTTCATTGCATCAATAAATTCATCCAATCTGGCTTTATTTTCGGATTCCGTAGGTTCTATCATCATTGCCTCTGAAACAATAAGAGGGAAATACACTGTTGGCGGATGGAATTTACTGTCCATAAGCCGTTTTGCTATTTCCAGAGTATGAACTCCGGCTGCTTTTTGGCGGTCTCCGGAGAGAACAAACTCATGCATACAGGGATAATCATAAGGAAGTTCATAATACTCTTTTAATTTTTCTTTTAAATAGTTTGCATTTAACACAGCGTCACATGAGGCTTCTTTTAATGTATTTCCTCTCATTAAAATATATGCATATGCCTTAACAAGAACGCTGAAATTTCCCTGAAATTCTTTAATTTTACCTATAGTATTTACTATATTGTAGTTTCTGAAATACTTTCCGTCTTTAAAATCGATGACGGGTACAGGTAAATACTCTTTCAATTTCCCAACAACACCTACAGGCCCCGCACCGGGTCCGCCACCGCCATGAGGGGCAGCAAAAGTTTTGTGAAGATTAAGATGGACAATATCAAAGCCCATTACCTTCGGGTTTGTGATTCCCATCACAGCATTCAGGTTTGCGCCGTCATAATATAACAGTGCACCGTTTTTATGTGCAAGTTTTGAAATTACAAGAATATTTTCCTCAAAAAGCCCGAGCGTGTTAGGATTTGTCATCATTATTGCAGCAATTTCGTCCTTATTTAATTCAAAAATTTCTTTTAAGTGTTCTACATCAACAAGTCCTTTGTTATTACTCTGAACTTTTATTATCTCAAATCCGCACATGCCGGCTGACGCAGGATTAGTGCCGTGTGCTGAGTCAGGTATGATTACTTTTGTACGTTTTGTATCGTTTTTTGTTTTAAAGTAATGTTTTACTATCATCATCCCGCACAGTTCACCGTGAGCACCGGCAGAGCCCTGCAGTGTAACAGCGTCCATGCCAGTTATTTCTTTTAAAGCCTCCTGCAGTTTATACATAAGCTCCAGCGCACCCTGACAATCTTCATCCTCCTGCAGCGGATGAAGAGAGGTAAAGCCTTCTAAAGAAGCAAGATATTCGTTCACTTTCGGATTATATTTCATGGTACAGGAACCCAGAGGATAAAAGCCTGATTCCACACAGAAATTTTTATCAGACAATTCTTTAAAATGCCTCATAACTTCAAGCTCACTCATCTCCGGCAGTTCAGGAGCATTCTTTCTTAAAAATTCGGGTTTTATAAAATCAATGTCAAGATTTTCATCCGTTAAAGTTACACCCGACATTCCCTTTATTGATTTTTCAAAAATTACATCAGTCATTAAACATTTTCTCCCCATTTTAATACATGTTAAAGTTTTGTCTGTTGCGTGTCAACACAGTATTTTATATAATCTAAATTGTCTGAGTGGGACCTCGCTTGTACCCGAGGGCATCCTGATGCGTACGGCGCACCTGCGGTTTGCCTACGCCTCAAGCTAGGAGTGGTACACACTCTGACGAATATTGTGCAAAGCACAAAAGGCGTATCAATAGTTTTTCTTTGAATTATTGATTTGTAAACAGTGAAAGAGCGGCTGTGGAGTCGAACGAAGTGAGCGAACAGCCATGTGAACAAGGTAAACGTAATGGAAAATTTTTAGAATAAAAATTTGAAATGAAGTACTTGACCTTGTGAACGTCAATAATCCAAGAGCGGATTTTGAGCGGGCACGTAGTCGAGGCTTAGAAGCCGAGCGAGTGCCCATGTGAGTAAGGTTGATGAAGAGAAGAAATTTTAGAAAAAAATTTCGAAACGGAATACCAAACCTTACGAACGCCAATAATCCAAGAAAGTAGTCTGAGTCAGTTGACTATATGAAGTAGTTGTATAGAGGGCTGTATGAAAAACCTAAAAATTATTATAGCAATTGTATGTGTGTGTTTAATCTGTATTGATGCAGTGTTTCTTAATACAAAACCAAAAAGCAAAAATACAGAGCAAACACCAAAAAAACAAGAGGTCGTATTCTGGTCGCTTCAGATGGGAACATTCGGACAATATATGAACCCGTTGATAGCGGAGTTTGAAAAACAGAATCCAGAAATAAAAATAAAATGGATTGATGTACCGTACTCCGAAGGTGAAAAAAGGACTCTTGCTTCTATTTTGAGTACAAATCCGCCTGACCTTGTAAACCTTACACCTGATTTTTCCAGTATTCTTGCCCAGAAACAGGCATTGCAGTATATTGACTGCACAAAACTGGATGCATATAACAGACAGATTGTTGCTTCTTTAAAATATGACGGAAAATGCTACGCAGTGCCGTTTTATGCAACATCGTCGATAACTTTTTACAATAAAGATATTTTAAAAAAATCAGGAATAAAAAACATTCCGGAAACTTACAGCGATATGCACGCATCTGCTAAACAAATAAAAGAAAAATCAGGCATGTTTGTTACTATGCCGACATTAACGGAAAATGATACGCTTTTAAAAATTCTGAACAAGTACGATATAAATACTCCTGAAAAATTTGTTTCTAAACAATCAATTGACATATTCAATGAATACAAAAACTTGTATAAAGATGACCTTATACCGAAAGAATCTATTACCCAGAACCATCAGGAAGCACTTGAAAAATATATGTCTGGCCAGCTTGCATACATTCAATCCGGTGCAAACTTTTTGAATATTGTTAAAGAAAATGCACCGCAAATATATAAAGTAACAGATGTTTCGCCGCAGCTTACCGGCGGCACAGGCAAATATGACGTATCTATTATGAATCTTATTATACCGGCAAGAGCAAAACACAAAGATGCGGCACTCAAGTTTGCTTTGTTTTTAACAAACAAAAAAAATCAGGTGGAGCTTGCAAAACTGACAACAATACTTCCTGTAAATAACGATGCACTAAAAGACAAGTATTTTACTGTTTATGATGATACTGATGTGATTTCCAAAGCGAGATATATAAGTGCAAAACAATTGAATAATCTTCAAAAACAGCTAAGATTTAAATATAATCATAAAGAAATAATTACACTCTTAAACACAACCGTGCAGCAGGTGTTACTAGGCAGTGATGATACAAAAAAAATACTAAATAAAGCTGCAGAAAATTGGAAAAGATTGGATACAAAATGATTTTTGCGGATCTTGAATCAAAAATAAATACCCCTCTTGGAAACGAAGTTCTTCTTTTAAAAAGAGAACCGGCCTCACAGGATTATAAAAAAACGGTTCTTGTAATAGGAGTTTTCCATGGTGACGAAAAGGACGGGGAGTATCTGATAAACAGATATCTTTCAGAAAGAAACGAAACAAAAAACAGACTTCTGTTTATTCCGTGTCTAAATCCTGACGGAAAAGCCCAAAATACAAGAACAAATGCAAATGATGTAGATTTGAACAGAAATTTTCCGACAAAGAACTGGGAATCATCAAAAAAAGATGAATACTTCGGAGGTGAAAAACCTGCAAGCGAAGTAGAAACACAATTTTTGATTTATATAATTGAAAAATATGTTCCGGATTTAATCATTACGCTTCATGAACCGTATGCGGTTGTTAACTATGACGGCCCTGCAGAAGAAGAAGCAGAAAAAATATCGGAAATAACAGGATATAAGCCAGAAAAATCCATAGGATATCCTACACCCGGAAGTTTTGGCACTTATTGCGGTATCGAAAAACAAATTCCGACAATCACGCTGGAATTGCCGGAAAATTGCGAAAAAGAAACTTTGTGGAACACAAATAAAGATATTTTTACTTATATTGCAAATATTGTCTGAGTGGCACATCGCTTGTAGGAGTGGTACACGGAGTGCGAGTGGCGCCGAGTCTATTATTTTACGGAAGTGACCACATGCACTTGTTGGCTGTGCCGGACTTGTTGTTAAATATTGAACTTGGTTATTGCACAGGTTCAACAAGTAGTCGGAGTCAGTTGACTATATGAAATTTATTAAACTATTTTTTCTTTTTATTCATCTCTGCCTGTAGATTTTTGCTTATCATAAACACATTTATCTCTCCCGGCATTAAATTAAAAGTGATTTTGCCGTTTTCTACTTTTGGCTGGCCGCCAAACTCTATAGGAACAACAATGTCGTCTTTTTTCAAGTTTTTAACACCCACTGCCGCACTATTTGTGTAGTTTAAATTTTTATTTAAAACAACAAGTACAGATGAATATTTGTACTTTATAATATATGCAAATACATCTGCATTATCTGTATTTAAGAAACAAAAATCACCTTTGTTCAAAAGTTCAAATGCCAGTATTTTAAATTTATTAGCTACTGCAAAATCATCAAGCAGCTCTTTGTTCTTTCCTCCCGGTTTTCTTGAAAAGTTAAATATATCAAACTTTCCGTTGTGAACATAATAATAATCATCATCTGTAAATGTTTTTGATGCTTTCTGGTTAGCATATTTATACTGGTATGTGTCACCTGTCTGAGACCCGTCAACAAAATAGCTGTTAACAGGTAATGTAGCCTGCAGCCAGATTAACATATCAGCAAAGGGAAATCCTCCCGTAACCATAGGTGAAAGTTCATCATGTGTTGCAAAGCTTCCTATTACAGCTTTTGGAGTTCCTTTTATTTCAAAATCTTTTATTACATCTCTAACAAGATTAAATTCTTTTTCAAACTTATCAGATGTTTTCCAGTCTTTAAAATTAAAGAAACTGCCGTACCAGCCGTCAAATCCTGCTTCAAGAAGTTTGTATGCCGGTGTAAAAGGTGCACCCTGTGCAACAGGTTCTGTCCAGCTTTCTGAAGCTTCTGCTAAAAATAGAAATTGAGAATCCTTTGCTTTTGCATAAGAAATAAGCTTGTTCCAGAATTCCGGAGTTTTTGAGGTAGCAACATCAGCTCTTATACCATCTGCACCAAGTCTTTGCACCAAATCAATGTATTTTTTATATTCGTTAAAAAGTGCATCATTCAAAGAACCGTCAGCATTTGTTACTTTAAAAAGTCTTACATCAGTCCAATCAGAGGGAACAACAGGCTGACCGTCCGCACCCGTAGCGAATAATTCCGGCTTTGCAAGGAAAAGGTCATAAGAGCCGCAGCTCGGTAAATCAACAATAACTCTGATATTTCTTTTATGACATTCTTTTATAAAATTTCTTGCTTCTTCTTCGACACTAAGGTCATTTGTCGGGTCATCAAGCTGGGGATTTAGTCTTGTAAAATCGGATATTGCATACAATGAACCGGCTGTACCTATAGCTTTTATTTTTCCTACAGGAGTAATCGGAAGAAGATGAAGAGTATTTACACCATATGAAGAAATTTCATTCAGCCTTTTTACAGCATTTACAAAATTGCCGGCAATATCGCCTTTGTCTGTTTCGATTATGTCGTTTTTATTTTTATCAACAGCATTAAAAGAGCGTATGTTAATAGCAAGAATTATTGCCTGATTTTTGAGAAAAAGATTTTTTAAATCATTGCTCCATACCCCGTTATTCATAACAGCATAAGATGGTGCTGCCGTCAAAACAGGGAATACAAAAAGTAATGCGGTCAAAATATTTATAAAAAATTTTTTCATATAAGTACTCCTCTCCGATTTTATTTGATTATACAAAACTCAAATGGTGATTGCAACTCGACAAGAGTTGAGGTATACTGGAAAGGTATCATTATTTAATTGGAGGCAATACATGCGCATCTACGTAAACGGAAAAAACATTGAAATTACAGACGCAATCAAGGCTTATGCAAAAGAAAAAATCGGCAAGGTTGCAAATCACTATGACCAGATTGAAGGCATAGACGTTATGCTCACAGTAATAAAAAATCCGAGCGTAGCTGAAAATCATACAGCGGAAGTTACCTGCAAATTGACTACAGGTGCGGTGCATGTGGCAGAATCAGCCGAATCTATGTATGCAAGTATTGATTTGGTAGCTGATAAACTTGCAAGACAGGTTAAAAAATTCAAAGACAAAAATCTAGGCAAATCAAAATCAGATTCTATAAGAACAGGTGCCGTTATGGAAGAAACAGCTGAAGAAGCTGTTGAAGAATAACAAAAATTGTTAAAAATTAATATACAACATAAATAATCGGCCTGTTAAAAGCAGGCCGATTATTTATTTAAGCGTTTACCAGTTCTTTTACTTCTTTTCTTTTTATTTTTCTTGTTGTTGTTTTAGGCAAAGGTTCTTTGTAAACTATAACATTTACCGGACGCTTGTATGCGGCAAGTCTTTTTGACAAATATTTTACTTCGTTTCTTACAAGAATATTAAGCATTTTATCATCTTTTGCCTGTGTTATAAGATTCTGTGACGGTACAATAACCGCAGTAATATCTTCTGAACCTTCTTTTGCACCTGTTGTTCTTCTGGAACCGAATACACACACTTCCGAAAAATTTTCGCTTAAAGAAAGAACCGATTCCACTTCCTCTGGAAATACCTTTTTTCCTCCGGAAAGCACAATCATATTCTTAATTCTGCCTGTTATATGTATGTGCCCGTCCTTATCAATATTTGCTATATCTCCTGTATGCAGCCAGCCGTCTTCTGTCATAACCTGTTCGGTTAAATCAGACCTGTTATAATAGCCTTTCATAACAGAGGGGCCTTTTAACATCAGCTCGCCTGTTCTTTCATCAATCTTTGCAAGAACACTTTTTAACGGACGGCCTACAGATGCGATATCTCCTTTTTTGTCATAATTTACGCATACAACAGGGCTAGTCTCGGTCAAACCGTATCCTTGAAATACTCTGATACCTATTCTTTCAAAAAATTCTCCGACAGACACATCAAGAGGCGCACCTCCTGAAATACAGCCGAAAAACTTACCTCCGAATTTTTTATGAACTTTGTAAAACATAAGTTTTCGAACAGAATAAAACGGAATAAACTGCGCAGCAAAAAACATTGTTTTAAATAATATTCGAACAAATAGATTTGAGGCCCGTATTTCAGACTCGATACCGGATTTAAGAAGCTTTAAAAATGCAGGCACAACAATCATAAAGTTAATATGTTTTTCCTGCATGATATCCAGAATGTCTTTGGGTTTAAGTGTTTTTGTGTAATATACTGACAATCCCCAGCTTAACATCACCGAAAAGCCGACCGTCAGTTCAAACAAATGGTTCATTGGCAATATAGAAAGCACTGAGGTCACATTATGTCTTCCGAAAAATTTTTTATACAATACGGCAATGTCATTCAGCTGTGTAAGCATATTTTCAAAAGTAATTTCAACCCCTTTTGGAGAACCTGTTGTTCCCGAGGTATAAATAATAAGAGCTGTTGATTTATTACTTCTGTGTTTCCATTTTGCTTCATAGTTATCAGGAAGTTTGTGTATGGACTGAACAGATTTTTCACTGTGTCCTGTTTCATCAAGTGATATTATGTATTTAACGGAAGGAACTTCTTTTTGCAGTTCCTCTGCTGTCTGCAAAAAGGAATTTGATACAACCAAAACTTCAGGCAGACAATCTGACAGTATAGTTTTTAGTTCGTATTTTGTGAGTTTTATATCAAGAGGAACGGTAATTAAGCCTGAAAGAACAGAGGCAAATACAGCTGCGCCGAATTCCGGTCTTGATTCGGACAGAATAGCCAATCTTTCACCTTTTTTTATGTTAAGGTTATTTATCAAATAGCAGGCAATTTTTCTTGACAGCCTGCCTATGCCTTTATAAGTGTATTCATTCCAGCCATGATGTGTTCTTATTCCGAGTGCCACACGATTCTGATAATCTTGCGTTTTATTTTCAAGAAAAAGCAATATATTTCTTGCATATTTTTTATCATTATCATAAGTTTTACAAGAGTTTTTAGCAGAAAACATTTTATATTTACCCCGGAATCACAAAATGCAGTTAATATTAATTATAACTTACTATTTATTTTCGAACAAATCCGCAACAATTCACCTGCTATCATTAGCCTTTTGTTTTTGTATATGCTAAAATTTATCTGAAACAGCAGGGGTACGGGTATGGATAAAAGGAAAACACTGATTTTAATAGACGGACATGCACTGGCTTTCAGGAGCTTTTTTGCACTGGAGAGAACAGGCATGAAAACCTCAGATAAAGAACCTACCTGGGCAGTGTTTGGCTTTTTTAAAGCTATATTTGACCTTTTAAAAAATACAAAAATTGCTCCGGATTGTATTGCCGTAACATTTGATGTAAGCCACGATACATTTAGAACAGAATGCTATCAGGAGTATAAGGCAAACAGAGAACAGATGCCTGATACAATGAAAAGCCAGATGGGACTTATTATGGAAGGTCTTGAGGCTTTTAATATTCCTATTTATACAAAACAGGGCTTTGAAGCTGATGATGTTATCGGTACTATTGCTGATAAAGCAACAAAACTCGGACATAAGACGATAATTCTGACAGGTGACCAGGATGCTTTCCAGCTTATTGACAGAGAAGGCAATGTAAGTGTTTTGATTCCTTCAAAAGGTGAACTTGTAGAATATGACTGGGCAAGAGTTTATAATAAACTGGGCGTTTATCCCGATCAGGTTATTGATTACAAAGCGCTGAGAGGCGACACCTCAGACAATATCCCCGGTATTAAAGGAATAGGCGAAAAAACCGCAGCAAAACTCTTAGACCGGTTTCAGACTCTTGATAATGTTCTTGCACATATAGATGAGGTCGAAGGAAAATCGCTGAAAGAAAAATTAAAAAACGGTGTGGAAGATGCGAAATTAAGCTATTATCTTGCAACAATAAAACGTGATGTTGATATAGATTTTGATTTTGACAAAACAAAACTTGAAATGCCTGATGTAGATAAAGTAAGCGAATTTTTAAAAAAAGTGCAATTTTTCAGCTTTTTAAAGAATCTTCCGGAAATTCTGCGTCCTTTCAGTGTTTGTTCTTTAGCTTCAAAGCCGGAAAATATTGATTCTGCCGAGATGAAAAAGCAGCAGATTGCGGATCAAAAACTTATTGACTTTATAAGCCTGAAAGACGGGAAAATAAAGCCAAACCAGCCTGAAGAATCATCACAAAATAATAATATACAAGAACAGCACGCTTCACAGCAGCAGCTCGGTTTGTTTGCTGCAGTTAATACAGAAAAAGTAAACAGCCTTTATAATGACAGAAAGACCATTGTTACAAAAAAAGACTTTGAAGAACTGCTTGAAATCCTGAAACAGCAGACTCTTTTTGCAATGGATACGGAAACAACATCAGTTAATGCGCTGGAAGCTGACCTTGTCGGTATATCTCTTGCTTATAATGAAGAAATCAAAGCAAAAGATTCCAAAGTCGTTTTGACAGAAAACGAAGGACAGACAAAATCTTTTTATATTCCGGTGTTTCATAAAGTAGGCGAGCAATTGGATATGGACTATGTACTGGAAAATCTTAAACCGGTGTTTGAAAACCCGTCAATCTATAAAACTTTTCAAAACGCAAAGTATGAAATCAATACTCTCTTAAAGTACGGAATTAATCTTCAGGGTATAATCTTTGATACAATGCTTGCCAGTTATATAAACGATCCCTCAAGAAAACACGGATTAAAGGTTCAGGCTGCCGAGAATCTCGATTATTTTATGACAGAGATTGACGAGCTTATAGGGAAAGGTAAAAATCAAATCACAATGGATAATGTCAGTATAGAAGAATGCTCTGATTATGCCTGTGATGATGCTTTTGTAACACTGGAATTAACCAGATACTGGCAGAAAAAACTTGATGATGAAGGCAAAAAACTTCTCTATGACATAGAAGTGCCTACAAGCCTTGTACTTGCAAAAATGGAAGCACAGGGCGTGTCTCTGGATACAGGGTATTTATCGGTGTTGTCAAAAGAACTTGATGAAAATTTAAAAGATATCGAAACAAAAATATACGCTATTGCAGGAGAAAGCTTTAATATAAATTCGCCCAAACAGGTAGCAGCAATACTTTTTGAGAAAATGGGTATTGAGCATAAAACAAAAAAACGCGGTGCGCAAAAATTTTCTACAGACGCAAAAGTACTGGAGGAACTGGCTAAAGACCATGAAATTGCAAGATGTCTTTTGCAGTACAGACAGTATACAAAAATAAAATCAACATATGTAGATGCCCTTCCTGATTTGATAAGTCCAGTTGACGGAAAAATCCATACAAGCTACAACCAGACAGTTACGGTAACGGGAAGATTGTCCTCTTCTAATCCGAATTTGCAGAATATTCCGGTAAGAACAAAACTCGGCAGCCGTATAAGAAAAGCTTTTGTTCCTGAGAACAAAACATCTCAGGTGCTTTTATCCGCTGATTATTCACAGATAGAACTCAGACTGCTGGCACACTGTTCCGGTGATGAAAATCTTATACAAGCCTTTAACTCAGGCGAAGATGTTCACGCTCAAACAGCGGCAAAAGTATTTGACGTACCTTTGAGTGAAGTTACAAAAGAAATGCGAAGCAGAGCAAAAGCCGTAAACTTTGGAATTATCTACGGGCAGACACGCTGGGGACTGGCTTCCTCTCTCGGAATATCAAATGAAGAAGCGCAGGAGTTTATTGATAAATACTTTTTGACATACCCGAAAGTTAAAGAGTATATGGAAAATTCTATACAAGAAGCTTACCGCAACGGATATGCAAGAACTCTCTACGGAAGAAAACGCTATCTTTTAGACGAGTTAATGAGCTCTAACAGAAATATAAAAGAATTTGCACAGCGTGCAGCTATAAATACACCTTTGCAGGGTACAGCATCAGATTTAATAAAACTGGCGATGATAGATTTTGAAAAAAAATTGAGAGATAACAAATTAAAATCCAAAATGATTATGCAGGTTCACGATGAACTGATTGTTGAAACATTTAAAGACGAACTAAATGAGGTGCAACATCTCGTAAAACAAGCTATGGAACTCAATCAGCCTTTTAAAGTACCGCTCGTTGTGGATATAGAATACGGTTCAACCTGGATGGGAGATGACGGAGAATAATGAACATAAAAAAAATATTTACAGCAGTTTTGATTATTTATCTGTCTTTGGTATCAGGGTTCTATGCAAAGACTTTTGCAAAAGAAGATGAGCTGGAAGCTGCATATGCTCAAACGGCAGCTCAGTATACAAATTATCGGGATTGCATAAAGCTGTACAAACTCCCTTTTGAAAAATTATTTTATCTGGCTTTATCCTCTGTTGAGGGTTCAAAATTTGAATTGTTGGAAATCCAGTCAAGAAACGGTTACATAGTTTTTAAAGCGGAAAATAAAGAATTTTTGATAAGTGTTTATAAAAAAGATAAAAGCTCTACTTTTATAAAAATAACACCATGTGATAACAGCTATTATTTTTCTCCGCAGATTCCGCAAAAAATATTTAACTATATTGTTGCTCATTACAACAATGAAGTAAAAGAATTAAAATTTTAATACCACAAATTTCAGGATTCGAGATAAAAGAACAGCAGATACATAGATTTCTATCTGTAGTAGAAAATTATTGATAAAAAATGCACCGGCAATAGCAAAAATTTTTTTTACGGTTGTTTACTTATCATAATGTTTGGAATACTATAGAAGTTCACTAACCGAATAAGATATAGACTGCAGGGAGATTTTAATTGACGGAATTTAACTCGACTTATGCATTAATAATGCCAAAAGTAAAGCTTACACCTATAAAACAAAAAACTAAACAGGAAGAAGTTAAAGAGATTATACAAAATCCGAATGATCCTTTAGCAAAATATCCGTTGAGAGCCTTCGGTTATTCAAACGAAGTCGGTGCCGCAGTATCTGCAATGCCCGGATGGGGTAAAGCAGCAGAGCTTGCACTGTGGGTGCCTGCTTTAATGTATCTGGGTGCAGATATTTATGATAAATATAAAAGGGGAAAAGAAGGAGATTATACAAAAGCCTCAGCCTCAGCGGCAGTGGAGCAGGCTACTTTTCAGGCACTTGCCAGTGTAATCCTGCCTACAACAGCCGTAAAAATAGGACAAGGCATTGCAGGACAGTTTACAAGGTTTGATAACTCGGGTCTGAGTGCAACAGTGAAAGAAGAATTGTTTGAAAAACTTCAGGATGATTTTGCCAAGGCAAAGTTTGCAAAAGGTGACAGAATAGAAAACGGTAAACTGAAAAAAGGCAAAGATGCCGTATGGGAAAGAATATATGACCACAGTTTTTTACATGAACTTGATGCAACGAAAGAAAAAATAAAAAAAGAAAGTGTGTTTAAAAAGATTTTAAAATTTTTCGGACACCCGTCAGGCTACAATGCCTCTTGTAAAACAGAACGTACAAAAATCGAATCATATTTACAGAGAAAAGTCTATGACATTTTTGATTTACAAACAGTCCTTGAAACACAATCAAGGGAGAATATTGAAAATTATCTTAATGACAGGAAATTCGGTAAAAATTTACTAAAAATATACAATAAAGCACTTCAAAAATCAGAAATGAGTGCCCAAACACTCATAAAAGAAAGACCCAATTTTGTTATTGAAAAGATTCTTTCTTCCGGTGAAAACAAGTATTCTGACTTAATCAAGATAATAAGAACGGAATTCCCTAATATCAGTGACAGGAAAGTACTTGTATCTGCGACTGATAACGGGAAACAGGTCTCTGCTTCGTTATTAAACAGATTAATGAAAAATGAAAATAACAAAAAGCTGATTGAAACTCTTGCCCAAAAAGCAACGATTTCCAATGAAGTTATTAATAAATTTATACAGAACAAAAAACTGAAAATGGGTCTTTTAAAAACAACCGGCGGGTTTATTTCGCTGGCACTGCTTGCTATTCCTATTGACAATTTTGTACACAAGTATATCATCAAAAAATTTGTTGAACCCGGATTAAAAAATGTTTCCGATTTCAAAGACAAATTGTCGTTTAAAAGCAAGCAAAACAACTAATACTGATATAAAGAAGAGCTCTTAACAAGTTCTTCTTTTTGCTTGCGTGTTAATTTTTTTATCCGGGATTCTTCTTTCATTGCTTCGGATTTAGTTGCGAACTCTTTTATATAAACCATTTTTAGCGGTTTATGCGAACGTGTATATTTTGCGGCAAGACCTGCTTTATGCTTTTCAAATCTTGATTTTGGATCATCTGTATACCCGCAATAAAGAGTATTATCCACTGTCAAAATTATGTATGTATAAAACTTCTTTTCCATAATTTATACTTCAGCAGGCTCTCTTTGGGCTATCAAGTCTAGGAGTTTCATAACTCTATCAAAATCAGTCTCTGTTACAAGCTTGCCTCTGTATATTGCAGCATCTCTTATTCCTCTTATATAGTAAGGGTAAAACTTTCTGACAAACTGCATTGCCACCTTTTCTCCTCTGAGTTCAATTTCATCTTTTATATGTTCTTTCAGAAGTTCTATTTTTTGAAAAATATCAGGCTCTGGCAGCAACTCACCTGTTTGCAGATAATGTTCTATCCTAAAAATCAAATCCGGCTGACCCAAAACGCCTCTGGCAACAGCAATACCGTCTGTACCCGCTTTTTCAAGACATTCTTTAGCCGTCTCGGGAGATACAATATCACCATTTGCAAAAACCGGCACTCGAATCTCTTTTTTTATTGCAGCTATAGCGTCCCAATCCGCTTTACCGGAATACATTTGTGAACGGGTTCTGCAGTGAATGGTAATTGCATCTGCTCCTGCTGATTGCATTAACGCAGCAAATTCCATAAAATTTTGTTCTGAAGCAGTGTATCCGAGCCTGAATTTGACCGTAACAGGGATATCAACAGCATCTTTAACGGCCTTTACTATATCACAAGCAAGCTGCGGTGTTCGCATAAGAGCTGAGCCGTCGCCTCCTGAAACAACTTTTTTTACCGGACATCCCATATTTATATCAATTATAGAAGCACCTTTATCAGCAAGTATTTTTGCAGCCTTTGCCATCATAAAAGGCTTGTGTCCGGATATTTGAAATGCCAGAGGAAATTCATTTTGTTGATAAGCAGTTATTTTTTCATGCTCATCAGGTCTGTTTTGCATAAGCATTTCAGAGCTTATCATTTCTGTTGTTAAAAGACAGTTTTTAGAAAATTTCCTCACCAGCTGCCTTAACGGCATATCTGTAATTCCAGCCATAGGTGCAAGAGCCGCACAGCTTTTTATTTCAACATTTCCTATTCTTATATTTTTATTTTTTTGCTGAAGGTTTTGGTTCATAGGCTTTTAAATCCTGCACTCTCTTTGCTGAATATCTGGTATAATCGTTTGTCTCTCCGGCTTTTTGTGCTGCCGCCAGATATTTTTTATGATACATCAAAGCATTTGTGTATTGAGCAAGATAATCATAATCTACAGCTATTGAATAATTTGCAATTATCATCTGTGGATTATACTGTAGTGCCTTTTTGTAGTCATTAATTGCAAGCTGGTACTTCTTTTGTGCGTCATATACCATTGCTCTGTAATAATATGCATTAGAATCTTTAGAATCCTGTGCAATTACATTATTCAAAACAGAAAGCGCCTGCTGATACTGCTGTTTTTCAAACAGTTCTATTGCTTTATCCATTTTTACTGTATTTTCCTGCTCTATTACATAAGTCAAAAGCTCCTTAGCATTTTTATTGTTTGCATCTAATTCAATTGCTTTTTTCGCATAAGTTTTTGCATTGCTAAAGTCCTGAGCATTTGCATATGCAAGACCGGCGTAATATGCAGTCTCAGCATTTTTTGCATCCAGCGCAAGTGATTTTACATAATACACTGCAGCCTGTTTATTATTATTCATTGCCTGATAGCAGGCACCTATTCCAAGCAGAGATTCTGCTGTAGCCGGAGAAATTTTATTGTACACGGCAATAGCATCCATATATTTTTTTTGTCTGAATAATTCAGATGCATCATTATACAATAGAGAAGCAGTTTCTGTATCGATTGATGCCAGCTGTTTTTTTATAGTTGTATTTTCCGGAAACATTGCCTTTGCATTTGTTAAAATCTCCCTTGCTTTATCATATTTTTGCTGCTGTTTGTATGCCTGAGCAAGATTTATGTAAGCATCTTCATTTTTTGCATTTAATTTTATGGCCTGATTGTAATAAGGTATTGCCTCCGCAATTCTGTTTGCAGTATGAAGTTCAAAGGCGTATTTATATACAAGTGCCGGATTATTCGGCTCTTTTTGAAGCTGTGCATTTATATAAGCCAACTTCTCTTCAGGAGTCATATCCGACTCATACACACTAAAGAGCTCGTCTTTTATATCTTGATTAGTTGGATCAAGATTCAGCGCAAGCTTGTAATTTTGAATTGCTGCATCTTTATTGCCTAGTGCTCTATAGCACTGTGCTTTATATAAGTATGCAAGTTTAAAATTCGGATTGACATCAAGAATAGTGTCATAGGCAGCTATTGCTGTATCATATTCTTTTTGCGCCTGATATAAAGTACCGAGATTTAAACGGGTATTTACATTAGACGGGTTCAAAGATTCAGCTTTTTCATATTGCTGCAAAGCTGCTGTAAAATTATTTTGTCTTTGGTAAACCGCTCCTAAATTTGCATAAGCTTCCGCATTATCAGGATTTTCCGCAATTTTTTGTTTCCAGATGTTTTCAAGAGACATCAAAATTTCCTGATTATCGCCGTTTTTTGACAGTGAAAGATTGTATTGTTCTGCTGCTAAATCGACTTTTCCTAATCTTTCGTAAGCTTCAGCCAGTTTAAGATGCAAATTTGCGTTTTTAGGGTCAAGAACAAGAGCCTGATCAAGGTATGAAACAGCCTGCTCATTCAAATTCAGGATGTAATATATTTCTCCAAGGTTTGCAAGAGACGATTTTCTGTAATTTACATCGTTTTGTGATTTTTGAAACTCTGTTGCAGCTGCGGCAAATTCGCCCTGTGCCCTTAAAGAACGACCCATCGTATATCTGCCTTTAGGTGTTTGATCAGCATTCATTGCATACAGTATGTTTTCCAGATTGTCTTCCATTGTATTCAAATCTGCAAGATACTGCGCATCAACCGGCTGATTATTATAATACTTCATATAAAATATAGCTGAACGCAAATCATTTGCAGCTTTATTATAGTCAGCAGACTTATTATTAAAATACTGGGCTCTTGAGATATATGAGTTTACAAGCTGAATTCGGGATGATTTGTCATCAGGATTTTCTCTCAAAGCTTTTCGAAATTCTGTAATAGCATTTGTATACTGGGCGGACTTTAAAAAGCTGACGCCGTTATTATAATATTGTGAACCCTGTTCTGAATACCCGCTTTGAGAATACACTTGATTGCTTACAGGCATAATATTATCCTCTGCGTTTACACAGAGATTTGCTGTCATAAGCAAAAAAAATGCCGCTAAAACTCTCTTTTCCATTTTCATGCCTTTCATAGGTAACAATTAATTGTATGGCAATTTATATTATTATTATAGTTCAAATCTGACAATAATCCTAATGTATATTATCCTATTGTCCTAATGCAATGAAATTATGTTACCTGAAAGAATATAAAAAACAGCACCTGCATATTTCAGCGGATGCTGTTTTTTATATTTATAATCTTAAGAAGATTATATTCTTCCGTAGTATGCATCGAGATACATTTGTTTGATTTCTTCAAACAACGGATATCTCGGGTTTGCACCTGTGCACTGGTCGTCAAATGCAAGCTCAACCATGTGATCAAGTTTTTCAAGGAATTCTTTTTCATCAATACCGAATTCTTTGATAGACATCGGCAAGCCGAGATCTTTTTTCATCTGAATCAATGCCTGCTGCAGTAATTCAACTTTTTCATCATCGTTTTTACCGCCAAGGCCTAATTCATCAGCAATCTGGCCGTATTTTGCTTTAGCACACGGGAATTTGTATTGCGGGAATGCTGTTTGTTTAACCGGTTTATCAGTTGCGTTGAATTTAATAACCTGATTAATCAACAGAGCATTTGCCATACCGTGCGGTACGTGGAACATTGCACCCAGTTTGTGTGCCATAGAGTGGCATACACCAAGGAATGCGTTAGCAAAAGCCATACCTGCAATTGTTGAAGCATAGTGAACTTTTTCTCTTGCAATCGGATCTTTTGCACCGTTGTCGTAAGAACGTTTCAAATATCTGAACAACAATTTCAAAGCTTCTAAAGAGTTAGAATTTGTGAAGTTTGTTGCCATAGCAGATACATAAGCTTCAATTGCGTGCGTAATAGCATCGTAACCGGAAACTGCAGTCAAGCCTTTCGGCATTGTATCAACAAGGTTCGGATCAACAATAGCTACATTCGGAGTCAATGCGTAATCAGCGATTGCATATTTAACACCTGTTTCATCATCTGTAATGATTGCAAACGGAGTAACCTCAGAACCTGTACCTGATGTTGTCGGTACACAAACCATTTCTGCTTTCTTACCGAGTTCAGGAATCATGCAGATTCTCTTTCTGATATCCATAAATCTCATAGCGATATCTTCAAATACAGTATCAGGCTGTTCATACATCAACCACAAGATTTTAGCTGCGTCCATTGAAGAACCGCCGCCAAGTGCGATGAATACATCAGGTTCATATGCTTTAACCATCATCATTGCATCGTTGATTGTAGACAATGTCGGATCCGGTTTAACATCAAAGAAGATTTGATAATCTACACCGATGTCATCCAGTGTGTTTGTAATTGCATTTGCCATGCCGGAGTTGAACAGGAATCTGTCAGTAACGATGAATGCACGTTTTTTGCCTTGCAATTCTCTGAGAGCCAGATCCAAAGCCCCTCTTTTGAAGTAAATTTTCGCAGGAACTTTGTACCAAAGCATGTTCTCTCTCCTTTCAGCAACTGTTTTTATGTTCAATAAGTGTTGTGGTCCTACGTTGTCGCTTACTGCGTTACCGCCCCATGAGCCGCAGCCCAGTGTCAATGACGGATTGAGTCTGAAGTTGTACAAGTCACCGATACCGCCCTGTGAAGAAGGTGAGTTAATCAAGATTCTGCTT
The DNA here is from genome assembly GCA_949296245.1 of uncultured bacterium. Taxonomy (GTDB): domain Bacteria; phylum Cyanobacteriota; class Vampirovibrionia; order Gastranaerophilales; family Gastranaerophilaceae; genus Limenecus. Next base: position 37,934 of record CASFNW010000013.1, on the reverse strand, counting down.
GTATGAAGTTTCAAGCCGAATGCTTCGATTCTTTCAGGGAATCTTTCGTCTGTATAAAGAACAGATGTATGACCTGCACCACCAAAGTCTACCAGATCATATGCTTTTTGTACAGCATCATCAAAATCTTTTGCTTTATACATAGCCAATACAGGTGAAAGTTTTTCGTGAGCAAAAGGTTCTTCTTCACAAATATCTGTTACTTCACCTATAAGAACTTTTGTATCAGGTTCAACTTCAATACCTGCCATTTCTGCAATTTTTGCAGCAGGCTGACCAACGATAGCAGGATTAACTCTGCCGTTTTGGATAACAAGAGCACCTACTTTTTCTCTTTCTTTGTTGTTAAGAATATAAGCACCTCTTAAAAGGAATTCTTTTTTAACTTCTTCATATACGTCTTTAACAACGACAACTGATTGTTCTGAAGCACAAATCATACCGTTGTCGAATGTTTTTGACATAAGGATTGAAGAAACCGCCATTTTAATATCAGCTGTTTCATCAATAACAGCAGGTGTGTTACCGGGGCCAACGCCGAGTGCCGGTTTACCTGATGAATAAGCAGCTTTAACCATTCCGGGGCCGCCTGTTGCAAGAATCATATCGATATCTTCGTGGTGCATCAATGCAGCTGAAAGTTCAACTGACGGCTCATCAATCCATGCAATAAGTCCGTCCGGAGCACCGGCTTTAACAGCGGCTTCCAGAACAACTTTTGCAGCTTCGATTGTACATTTTTTAGCTCTCGGGTGCGGAGAAAATACAAGAGCGTTACGTGTTTTTAATGCTATTAATGATTTGAAAATAGCAGTAGAAGTCGGGTTAGTAGTAGGAATAACACCTGCAATAACACCGATAGGTTCTGCTACCTTTTTGATGCCGTTTGCTTTATCTTCTTCGATAACACCGGCTGTTTTCATATTTTTGTATTTGTTGTAAATATATTCAGCGGCAAAGTGGTTTTTGATAATTTTATCTTCCATAACACCCATGCCTGTTTCTTCAACAGCCATTCTTGCCAGCGGAATTCTCATTTTGTCTGCTGCAGTTGCTGCCGCTTTAAAGATTTTATCTACCTGTTCCTGAGAAAAAGTAGCATAAATCTTTTGAGCTTTTTTAGCTCTTTCAATGATTAATTTCAAATCGTCATGAGTTTTTACCTCATTAGACTTGTTAAAAGCCTTTTCCAACTTTTCAGTTTCGGCCTGCTTTTTAGTTGCCATAGTGTAAGTCTCCTTTATCGTGAAATTATTCACTATTAATATAACCTACAAAAAAGAAAATTGCAAGTGTTATTTTTACAATTATTAATAAAATGATATAACTTAAAAGTGCGGTCATAATAGGGTTATCTTTATAAAATCTTTATACAAAATATATAAAATTTGCAAAAATAAAAAAGTGATTTTTATCACTATTTATAAAGATACTTTGTGATATTATTAATAAGTATAAAATTTGTAAATAAGGGGCTTTCTTTTGAATATTAAGGTGTCAGTTATTATTCCCGTATATAATTCGGCACGATATTTGGAACAATGTTTGGACAGTCTGATTAATCAAACATTGCAAAATATTGAAATTATTTGTGTTAATGACGGTTCAACAGACGAATCTTTGAGTATTTTAAACAGGTATAAGAATCAAGACAATAGAATAAAAGTTTTTAATCAGGATAACAAAGGCCAATCCGCTGCACGTAATCTTGGCATAAAATACTCACATGGTGAGTATATCGGCTTTTTAGATTCCGATGATTACGCAGATAGAACAATGTTTGAAAAATTATATACCGCTGCAAAACAAAACTGTTCAGATGTTGTTATGTGCAGCGTGCATATATTAAATGAGAAAACAGGGGCTATTACTCCAAATGATCCGTATTTTGGTCTTAAAATTTTTGAGGAGCAAAAAGATGCGGATGTGTTTTTTAATGGAGTTTTTTCTTATGTACAATGCAGAAATTTTTTATTTAGAATTTGTGTTGTGCCGTGGAATAAACTCATTAAAACTGATTTTTTGAAAAAAAACAATATAAAATTTGCTGAGGGGTTGAGTTTTGAAGACAATATTTTTTCTCTTGAACTTTTGCTTAAAGCCGGACGTATTTCACTTGTAAATGAGCCATTGCCTTATTATCGCTTTGGTTCTGAGAACTCTCTTACTTACGGAACAAATGATAATTCCAAACTTGACCTTTTTGAAGTGTTTAATAAAATGGAAGAAGTTTTGAAAAAAAATATGGTCTTTGACATGTTTGAAGAGTATTTTTTCAATCATAAAAAAAATACGCTTTTGTACTGGTATAAAAAGTTAAATGATTCTAATGTTAAAGATTTGTATAAAAAAAGACTTTTAAAACTGTATTCGGATATGATTATTTAAGAGGAAAATATATGACAATAGAAATAAATAAAGATACAGAAAAGCTCCTTTCGCGAATTGCGAAAAATGCAAAAATAATTATTTATGGTAGTGCAGAAGCTGCAATATACCTTAAAAATGTTATTGAAGAAAAGAGAAAAGACATAAAACTTTTGTCTTTTGTAAATACTTATGAAACAGGAGATATTGACGGAATACCTGTAATAAGACCAGGAAGCTTGCCTGAGATTGCAAAGGATGTAGATGTTGCAATAATAGCATCTATTTATTTTGCAGACACTATGAAGTTTATTCTCTTGATATGCGGTATAAAAAAGTATCTTAAGATAACTCCTAAAATTTTAGATATAAGCTTTAAAACAAAACCTTCAAACATGCCTGATGAACTGGTAAGAAAAGCTCAACAGGTGTTTGATATTTTGGACAGCGATAAGGACAGAGATTTGTACAAAATGGCTCTGGATTACCGTACGCACAATGATATGATTTCTCTGCCTGAATATCATAAAAAGACAAACAAACATTATGTTCTTGAATATCCGCAAAAACATTATTTTGAATTTATAAAAAAATCAAAGATAAAGACAGTTCTTGATATAGGGGCTTATGATTGCACACACAGCCTTTTATTTCTTGCCAAATTTCCTAATATCAAGAAGGTATATGCTTTTGAACCTATGTACGATACCTTTAAGAAGGATTTTCTTGATGAACTTGTGATTGCAAACAAGGACAAAATTGAAAATGTAAAAAAAGCTGTCTGGGATAAGGAAGAAACACTTGAGTTTCAACAACACAAGTTTGAAACGTGTTCAAAGCTTGTTAAGGTGGCTGCTCCTACTAAAGATACTATTAATATTGTAAAAGTTCAGACTATATCTATTGATAAATTTGCCCAACAACATCCGGATATGAAGGTTGATTATATAAAAATGGACGTTGAAGGTGCAGAACAAAACGCTCTCAAGGGTGGTATAAAAACTATACAAAAAGACAGACCTCAGCTGGCAATTTCTATATATCACACACCGCAGGATTTCGTTGAGATACCTTTGTATCTGCATAAAAATTTAAAGAATTATGTATTTAAATTAGGACACTATTGCCCGAATGCTGCAGAAACAGTTTTATACTGCATTCCAGCGGAAATAATGTAATTTGAGATATTTTAGAGTCAGGTAAAGTTTTTTGGAATAAGCATATAAACTTTGTACTTGCTTGTCTTTATCTATAAGACGTGAGTTTAGTATGTACGCTTTTTCAAAAATATTTGTTAATACTCTGGGGTAATATTTTTCATAATGCTTTTTTAATTCATAAAAATCTTTATCTTTCAGCGGATAAGCCCACGCAAGAGTTAACGCGTTAAATATATCAAAAGCTTCTTCCATAGCATCAGGAGAAAGTTTTACAGCGCCTATATTGGGCACATATTTATGTTCTGTATATTCCGGCAGAATTTTTTGTCCGTGTATTGCCGAAAACAATATGCAGCATGTGTTCCATAATTCGTTTTCGTAAGTATGAAAGGCAATATCGTGTAACACTATGATTCCATCCTTTTTCATAAATGGAAGCACCTGTAAATAATCAAGAAATTCTCCAGGAGAACAGTGCATTGTGTCAATAAAACACAAATCAATTTCTTTACCAATGTTTTCCAGAAATCTGCAAGACATTGCACCTGTGTAAAGAGTCCATTTTTGTTTTAATTCAGGAAAATCATCGACAACAAAACCTGATTTTTTAGATACATCGCGATAGTATTCGGCGGAGTAATCTATTGAATACAAATGTGCGCCTTCCGTATTTTTTATTGTATCAAGTATTAAAAGAGATGATGTTCCTGAGGCCACTCCTATTTCTACAATCTTTTTCGATTGGTTTTCTTTTATTAAACCGCTTAAAAACATCATTTCCGATTCTGTCATTTCTGAAAATTTACTGTATTTTTTCATAAGCGGAGTTAATGTGCCGCAATATTTTCTTGTTTCCATTATTTGCGTCCCTCTATCAGTAAAAGGCATATTTAACCTTTTTTAGATTATTTTTCATATATGAAACAAAATATAAAAAGTTTTTAAATATTTCGCCTCTGAAGTCGGTTAATAAAGAGTATTTATAATATTCAAATACAAAATCCGGCGACTTTAAAAAATACCAAGGCTTTTTAAAGGTAACAAAGTGAATGATTTTTATTTCTCTTTTTTGCTTTTTATAATCTTTTTTTACATCACTGTTTTTGCACTGGTGTTGAAAATTGTATTTTTTATCAATATATTGAACTTTGTCTTTACAGACCATATTTAGTGTATCCTGATCAAAACATACAAGTTTTCTTGCATTATTACGTATAAATTCCAGACACTTTTGTTCAAAGTCAAATTCAGGTGCAATTTCTCTCATGTATTTAAGGTTCATAAGCAAAACGCCGGAGTTAAAGTATCTGTTAATGTTCCAGATTTTGGCCCTGTTTATTGAAAATGAATCGTACAGAGAAGAAAAGTCTTCGACTGCAGCAAGAAAGCTGTTTTCTATATTGGTATTATAAATTTCAGCGAGCGAACCTCTGACAAGAACATCGCTGTCCAGATACAGCACTTTTTCTTCATTTATCAGGTAGGGGATTTTTAGCCTGAAATATACCTGTACAGGAAAAATATCAGTAGCCGGCAAATCTCTGTATAATGAGGCATCGAAGTCTATAAATGTTATTTCGCAATCTTTGAGCTTTTTCAAGTTAAGAATTTTGTTTTTTGTTTTTTCGCTAAAATCATCGTTTAAAATAAAAAAGCTGAATTCTTCGCTGTTGGCCGAATTTTTTAAAATTGACGCGATTGTGGCTGCAAGATGCGGGGCAAAATCATCGTTAGCACATAGAGCAATGTTCATTTTTAATCCCATATCTCGTTCCATATATCTTTAAACGGTTTTCTAACAAGCGGCATCAGTTTTATTTTTGTTCCCTTTAATACAGTATTTTCAAGTGATTCCATAATTTTTACTATATTAATTGTAGCGACGAGCACACAATCCGGATTCAATGATGCAATTTCCTCGGGAGCACAAACCTTGTATCCTAGAAACTCCTCATCTTGTTCATGGTTTGTAAACTTTCTATCAGAAACCGCTATAATATTTAACGAGGACAGGTCATAGTTGCTTTTCAACACTTCAAAAAAGATGCCTGTTCCGTATATCACAATCGATTTATTTTTCAGCTTTTTGTTTAGTTTTTCAAGTTGCTTAGCGAAATTAACTTTTTCCAGGTATTCAAGATGAAAGTCTTTGTCCATTTATACGTTCTTTATGTTCTTTAGCTTTTTTAATGCTAGCATTAGGAGCATAAAAATGTCAATTTTATAGTACCTTATGCCAATAAACCTATTCTTCTGTATGATATCAACTCTTGCATTTTATGATATAAAAATAAAATGGACGAAAACTATAATGATATTGTAGAAGAATACTTTAGACACAGAAAATACTGCAATTCTCTGGATTGCGCCAAAGTTATTTTCGAACCTCAAGAAAAAAAGGAATGGTTTTTTGATGAGGGTAAATGGTGCTATTTCAAATTCTTGTGCGACGACAATGACTACAGGCTTATAAAAACGGAAGCAAAAGATTTTGACGATACCTGTATTCTAAAAGACATGAGTTATGAGATAAAAATGCTTCTGAGCTTTGTACATCTTCGCAATATTTCGGCAATAGAAAAAGATGTATTTTCTTCTTACGTTAACAGATATGAAAATGCAAAAAAATCAAATCCTTCTCTTACTTTGGAAAAGTTCAATTTTGATATAAAGATGAGGGAAGAAGAGGAACTGGAAAAATCACAAAAAACAGCAAACAGGATACTTACCGGGTGTCTTGGGTTGATAATTCTTGTAATCATAGCATTTGGAATATTTTTACTCTCGATGCTTTTTGCCCCATCTGCGGCTGCAAAATCCAAATATACACCGGCTTTTATACAACACTTTGTAATCTGCAGAAATTATTCGGAATCAAAGTTTAATACGGCATATAACTCAAAAAGCACCTATGAAATAAAAGGATTTGCTCCTGACGGAAGCGGAAAATGTGTTTATGTTGAAACACATACCTGGCAAAGAGGTACAAACGTTATAACCTGCTATTTTTCACCAAAACAGATGGATGAATACTATAAAGCTATGATAAATCCTGATATTCAGGGATCTGTACTTGTTAAGGGAATGCCTGTTGTCGGGCAAAATGAAGAGGTTACTTTTTTAAAGTACTTTAATGACCCAAAGACCTGCCAAACTCAGTCCATAAAGTAATGCTACTTTTCTAAAAGCATTTTTATACTTACGGTAGAGAAATTTTTACGGTTGTATTTTTCTTCAAGAATTTTTTGAATGTTTGAAGGAGGCATCTTGGATTTATGCCAATCCCTAAACTCAAGAATATTAAATTTTGATGACTCTATAAGTTTTTTGTAATCATCATAAAACATTTTATTAAGAAAATCTGTCTCGAATATCCAGCTGCTGATATCAGAAGCAGACTTTTCATCATAGTTTTTTAAAAGCTGTTCTTTAATCTCTTCTTGAGAATATAAAAGATGAGCCCAGTCATCCAGTTTTATATTATTAAAATTAATGAGTTCCCCGTTTTCTTGTGTATACCATACATGATGCCCTTTATGACACGACCAGATAGGTCCAAGCAAAGCAGAAACTTTTCCGCCGTCATTCAACAATGAATACATATGTTCAATGCCCGCAGCCAGTCCGTTTACATGTTCAAAAGAATTTGTGGCAATTATGGTATCAAATTTTTCATTAACATCAAAATCCAAAATTGAGGCTTGAAATACTTTGAATGCATCACTATGAATACAAGCACCTCTGTACTTTGGGTCAATGCAATACCAGGATTTTACGTTGAGTGACTGTGTAATCTCATATTTCGTATAGCCGCCTACTTCAAGAACTTTTTTATTCTGAAAAAGATTGTCTTCTATACAACATTCGATATGGTTCTGCTGCCATACAGGCAGATTTTTATATAATGGTTCTGTCATATTGCAATTTTAACATAAAGGAATTTGAAAAATGAACAATCTGTTTTCTTTCTCGTTTATAATCATGTAGGTATGCAGGTGCCTCGGGTTCCTGCAGGATTATATTACATTTGAGAAGGAGAAAATATGAAAAAGTATTTATCAGCAGCACTAATCGCAGCGCTTGTGACAGGTTTTGTTTCTTCAGGGGCACTCAAGGCCACTGCTGACGTTATAGAAAGAGGTTTTGTCTCTGTTTCTACCTCTGCAAATACAGAGCTTCCGCCTGATGTTGTAGAAATAAGTATTGCCGTACAGACAGAAGATTCAAAATCACTTCAAAAAGCTACGGAAGAAAACAAACAAATCTCGGACAAAGTATATGCAGCGTTGGAATCTATGATTAATAAAGAAAACGGTGACTTTGTAAAAACTGCAAACTATAGTGCTGCACCTGTATACAACTATAAAAATAACAAAAAAGATCTTATCAAATACGAAGTATCAAATAATATAATTGTACATACAAAATCCGTTAAAGATGCCGGCAAAATGATAGACAAGGCAATCTCACTGGGTGCTACAAATATTGATAATCTCAATTTTTCAATATCAGCATACGACAAAGAATGCGACCAGCTTCTCGGTATTGCCGCGAAAAAAGCATATACAAGAGCGGGTATACTGGCTGATTCTGCCAATAACACTCTAAACGGTATAAAATCGATGAACGGAAGCTGTTCTACCTCCAGTGCAATGCCCCAGTACAGACTTCTTGCAAAGAATATTTCTCTAGGCGCTTCTGCTGACAGCGCAGCAGAAAGTTCAAGTCCGATACAAGGCGGCGTAATCAAGCTTTATGCCAATTTGAATGCTTCTTATTTTGTAAAATAGCTTTTACTCGGCAGGGGCTTATCACTAATCTTTTGGACAATTTTTGCACTCCACTCTAAATTAACAGTAACCGAACTTTATTCAAAAACTCAAACCCGACCGGGGTGCAATATACTCATCATAGCACCATATTATCCGTAAATCGATGTACAGAACAGACTTATTCTGTTTGCGCATCGATTTCTTTTTTCCATTGAAAATAAAAATAAACAGCAAGAAAGAAATACACGCACCACATAATAAAAGTGGCATAGGTCTTTGCACCATGCAGAACAAGATTCAGCCACATAACAGAAGACAAACCGTTAACTATCATCCAGACTATCCACTGTTCGATACATCTTTTGACGGTAAAATACATTCCAAATACGGACAAAACAGTTGTTATCCCATCAAAAACAGGACTGTTTCCGCCGAAATATTTGATAACAAGTACAGCTATAGTACAGGCAGCTATTGCAATTAACAAATATAAGATTTTTTGCTTTTGTGTAAGCTGCTTCTTTATTATTTCCCGTGTATCTGTTTTAAGGTGTTTTTTCCAGGCAAATATTCCGGCAACTTGCATAGGAAAGTAATAACACATGTATAAAACAAGATTTCCCCACAGAGCATTTTCAAACGAAAGCCAGCTGTAGCAGCAAGTGCCGGCAAGTCCGAAAAAATAACAGGAGATTTTACCCTTACCTGCAATTGTTGAATACAAAATACCGCATACGGCAGAAATTACAGCTATAATACTGTCTTTTACTATATATGCATTTATAAAAATGACGGCAAAAACTAAAGAAAGACCTATTACTTCAGTTTTTTTCCAGCCTTTGCATTCCGCTGATATAAATAATTTTATAATTTCCTTAAAATTACTCACCGCTCAATTTACTTTTTAATATGTATGTTATCTAATTAAAATAGATGAAAATTAAAACTATTACAAATCAAAATTCCCAGATTTCATTTAAAGGGATGTATAACAATAAATTGCTGCTAAAAAGTTTAAAATTGGCTGCAGATAACGGCACACTTTTTAATGCAACGGCAACTCTTGTTCTTTCTTCCGTTGCAAGACCTGTTGCTATTATGTCTACACCAAAAACCGATAAAGAAAATAAAAAGCTTGCCTGTGCAAAAGCACTTTCTTCAACAGCTGTAGGCTATTTAATAATGATGCTTGCATCATTACCCGTAGCAAAAGCCATACGAAAAATCGATAATAAGCCGTCTGAATTTTTAAAAGAATCAACAATAAAAAATCTTCAAGCTAATGCAAAAAGTCTTACAACCTCAAAAGTATACTCTTTTGCAACACAACTGTTCAAGCTTGGAGTCGGATTTGTAATTGCAGCACCGAAATCAGCACTTACCTGTGCATTAATTCCTGCAGTTTTGCTTTTATTTCCTAAACAGAAACAAAAGCAAAAAGACGGAGCAAACAGCAAAGTCACGTCAAAGGTAATATCTTTTAAAGGCCTCTATAATAACGCAACAGAATCTCTTGCAAAAGGAATAGGAAAAATCATAGACACAAAACCGCTGCAAAACTTTGTAAAAAAATATTATGAAACAAACTATGCCCAGCATATTACATCACTGACAGATACACTGTTAACCCTTGCTTTTGTACAGCAGACGGCAAAAAGCAAAAAAATTGAACAAAAACGAAAAAAACCTCTTATTTTCAATTCTCTTATTTCTACAGGATTATGTATTGCCGGAGGTTATGCACTAAACAGTGCAACAAAAAAAACAACCGCAAAATTTATCAATAAATTTAAACAAATAAATAAGGATTTGCCTGAACTTGAAAAATATGTGGAGGGCATAAAGATTGCTAAGCCGGCGTTACTGCTGGGTATTATTTATTACATCTTTATACCTGTTATATCTACATTTCTTGCAGACAGAACATATACTGAGCACAGACCTAATTTGTTAAAATAAAAAGCGGTCTTTTGTAAAAATGAATAAAGAACCGCCTTACTTTTTTTATTTGTCTGAGGCTCTTGATTGTAGGAGTGTACACGGAGTGCGAGTTGTATATATTACATAATTCAATAACCGATTTATATACTGATAATATTTATTATGTAAAGCTGTATATTGAGTATTTGAGAGCAGATATTCCATTTTTTCGTTCCAAGAACTCTTTGAGAAATTGACTAAATGTCAATTTTGAATAGAGGGAGACTAAGTCAAAAGCGAAGCTTTTGCGTGCCGTATAACATTTAATGGTTGGATTTTAAGTCACTCTAAAATAAAATATCTGCTCTATTATTTTTAAGCTGTTGAATATGGGATATTTCTTTTTGAGTGCTTTGGGATGACGGAATGAAACATATACAAGAATGACATTATAGCTTATTTTTGAATATACATAAAAAATTCTATATAAGTCTCTTTTATAATTTATCGCATATTTTTTATCTGCGTGATATAATTAACTGTTAGATTATATTACTGAGTAGAAATTTTGCTGCTTAAGCATAATCAGGTGTGGTGATTATATAATAAAACCTGTCTTACAGACCGCTTAAAATATAACATATTATATTTTTGACATGGCTGAACATTGAAACAATTCGGAAAGTTGTATATATGAGCTTAAATATAAAAAAGAATAATATTGATGAACTCTTTTTAAATCTTACAGAAAATCCTGTCGGAATGGAAAATAAAGATTTCCGGCTTCAGTTGAGTACCATATATCAGATTTTTGAAGATGAGTTTGAAGATGCCTTTCTCGGGAAAAATACTCCCTTACGAAATACCAGCTTTTATCTTCTGGATAACGGTGATTTTTTTGTTACTCCTACTAATAACTTTGACTTTTATGCAAAATCAAAAGGCTCTTTATACCGATTTCGTTCTGAAATAAAAGAAATAGAAACAAACGGTCAGAAGCAGGATATGATAGGTTATGTGCTGAAACAGGATATAGTGTTTGAGTATTTTGCAAGCTTCAATGAAATTTTAAATTTTGAAGACGGTACCGATTCTTTCAATTATCTGAATAAATTTACTTATACTATTATGAAGATTGTTGAAAAGCTCCATTTTATTCCGGTTGTCACGCAGACGGAAAATCTGTTTAAAATCAGGTATGAAATATACAAAAAAAGCAAAGATGTGACATTTGCTCTTAATAATTTAAAATCCGAAATTCCTGTTGATTTTATTACAAACAGTGAAAAGTATGACATCAATAAACTTATTGAAAGCTTTTTAAATTATATAATTTTTAAATTTTTACACATTAAAGCCACAAAATTTAAAGATGCAAAGTCAGCAGTATATTTTATAAAAGACGCATCTAATAAAAGATTTTTCCGCGGTCATGACCTTGCTCTTGCAATATCTGAATGGCTGGATGAAATATATATAGGAAAATATAATATACTTCCCGAGTTTGAAATCTTAAAACTTACGGATGAAAAATATCAGTTAAAAATTAATGTTAAAAATATCCATACTTCAGAAAAATACAGGATTGAAGATATATATGCAGAGACTGTGCATTTTGAAAATTATACCAATCAGGAAATTGTTGACCTTATCGAAAAACAGCTTAATTATGTAGCAAGATATTATCCTGAGCTTGAAGACTTCTTTAGCGAAGAACACCAGTTTGAACTGAATATGGATTTAAACGAAGTCTACAGGATAATTGCGCAGATTTCTTATTATCTTCAAAAAGCTTCAATTGATGTAATATTACCGGTAGGTATAGATAATATTGTTACCCCAAGAGCATCTATAAATGCAAGGGTCAAAGCGTCAAGAATGTCTGAATTAAGAGACATAATTACCTCAAATGGCTCATCTAATGCCGCATTGAATGATTTATTTGAGTTTTCCTACACAATAGCAATAGGCGATGACAAGATATCTGTAGAAGAATATGAAGAACTGACCAAGAATGCGCAGGGCTTAATTAAATATAAAGACCATTATGTTCTTATTGACAGAGAAGAAAATGCAAAACTGATTGAAAAAGTAAAACATCCAAGAATAGATGAAAAAAACAAAATGGAAATTCTTCATGCTGCATTGTCTTCACAGATGGATGATTATGATTTTGATTATGATGAAGCATTTGCAAACATTTTAAAAGACCTGACAAAGACAGAAGATGTGCCTCCGCCTGAATCTTTGAAAGGAGTGCTAAGACCATATCAGGAACGCGGTTTTAAGTGGCTTCATACAAATATCAAAAAGGGTTTTGGCTGTTGTATGGCTGATGACATGGGGCTCGGAAAAACAATACAGGTTATAAGTTTTATACTCAACCAAAAAGAATCAGGTGAGCTGAAAAATCCGGCACTCGTTGTTTGTCCTACAACACTTTTAGGTAACTGGGTAAAGGAAATAAAGAATTTTGCACCTTCATTAAAAACTTCAATTTATCATGGTATAGACAGACAGCTTGACACCAAAGCAGATGTTGTTATAACAACTTATGCAATTTTGAGAATAGATATTGAGCATGTTAAAAAGCAGAAATGGGCGATGCTTATTATAGATGAAGCTCAGAATATAAAAAATCCGGATACTTCTCAGACACAGGCTGTTAAGCAGATTAAGTCAGATGTAAAGATAGCTATGACAGGTACACCTGTAGAAAATAAGCTGACTGAATTGTGGAGTATATTTGACTTTATAAACAGAGGCTACTTAGGCTCTATAAGAGATTTCCAGAAAAGTTATGCAATACCTATAGAAAAATTTAAACAAACAAATCGTGCAGAAAAATTGAGACTTGCAATATCTCCGTTTATTTTAAGAAGATTGAAAACAGACAAATCAATTATCTCGGATTTGCCGGAAAAAGTTGTACTCAATGAATACTGCTATCTTACAAAGACACAGGCTGCTTTGTATCAAAGTGTTCTTGACAATTTGATGTCAGATATTGCAAAACTTAACGGAATAAACAGACGCGGTATGATATTCAAGCTGATTACAGCGCTAAAACAAATCTGCAACCATCCTTATCAGTATCTAAAAACAGGTGACATTTCAAAAGATGTATCAGGAAAAGCGCAGCAGCTTGTCTCTATTACAAATCAAATTCTGGAAAATAATGAAAAGACCCTTATTTTTACTCAGTACAAAGAAATGGGAACAATCTTAAGTACTATACTTAATGACGAACTGGGTATAAATCCGCTGTTTTTCCATGGGTCTTTGAACAGAACTCAAAGAGAAGATTTGATAAAAGATTTTCAGGAAAATAAGGATTCTAACGTAATGATTTTGTCTTTAAAAGCCGGCGGAACCGGGCTGAACCTTACAGCCGCAACTAACGTTATACATTATGACCTGTGGTGGAATCCTGCTGTAGAGGATCAGGCAACTGACCGAACATATAGAATCGGACAGGATAAAAATGTTATGGTTCACAGATTTATCACGCTTGGTACATTTGAAGAAAAAATTGATGAAATGATTAACAACAAGAAAGACCTTGCAAATGTTGCAGTATTTGAAGGAGAAAAAATCATTACAGAACTCTCTGATGAAGAGATTTACAAGATATTTTCTCTTGCAGTATAGAACAGTTGTTTAAAACTGGTCTTTTGCAGAGTTTTGTTCAACCTCTCTTAGTACTTCTTCAGGATCTTCTATAGGAATAGTTTTAGGCTTATTATCTGCTGCAGCGGTTTGACTGCTAACAGGAACCATATTTTTTTCGGATTGTAAATTTTCTGTTTTTTCGGCACTGTCCGTGTCTTCAGTATTTTTTACAGAGTCTGATTCCTCTTGGTTTTCTTCTGCATCAAGATCCTCTTCTTTTGAAGATTTAAACTTAAGTACAAACATTGTATCTTTAGTGATGTAAACATCCTTACCCTCTTCAATATAAGAAAGCGGAGAATCTTTATAAACCTGCAATGCACCTGATTTTAGCCTGTTATTTTCAGGGTTTTTCCATAGACCTTTTATGAAAGAGACACCTTCTGATAATAGGGGAATATGAAAAATCATGCCGCCGGCTGTAGTTGCGGCTGATGTAGCAAGCTGTGCCTTATTTAGCTCTTTGTATTCTGCGTATTTTGCAATAAATTCCGGATCCTCTATTTTTTCTGTTCTTCCGTTATAGGTATATTGGGTTGGCTGAAATTTGAAAGAGGCGTTGCGTTTTGCTCTTTTAGGCTGTTTTACGTCTATGATATTACCTGTTAAGACGGTGCCGTTTTCAAAAACCAGTCCGTTTTTAAACTCTGCTCTTTCCAGTGTTATAACCTGCATTGTTTTTACAGGGCGAAGAGAATTAAATTCGCTCAAAGCAGATACTTTTACTGATTTTGCCGCATAAGCGGGAGAAGTTATAAATAAGATTGAGAGAAATAATGCAAAATAAAATGTCTTTTTCATAAGAACTCCATACTAATTAATATTATGATTATACATGGTGTTTTTTTTATTGACAATAAGTCAGATTTTTATTTTAATAAAACAGTTGAAAATAAAAAATCAGCATATTATAATTCATTTACGGACATGTTAGATGTCTTTGAAAATAGAATAATGTGATATGGATGGTAGCCCTGTGAGCGAGAGCGAACGGTTTTAGATTAAGACCAAACTGAGCTGCATCCGGTGAAAATTGAATAATATGGTGTGGGATCGTAGCTCAGTTTGGTTAGAGTGTCTGCCTGTCACGCAGAAGGTCGCGAGTTCGAGCCTCGTCGGTCCCGCCATTATTAAAAAGAACCCCGACGGGTTCTTTTTTTATTTTATTTTTTCCTTGAACTCACGACCTACGGTCGCTCCCTCTATTTGCTATTGATTACTGCCAACATTTGATTTTACACTACACGGAAAACCTGACATTTAGTCAGCTTTTCCTGTTTCGCAAACAGACACAGTGAGCCTTAGGGATGAAGTCCCTACCTGGCGGTTCCGTCTTTAACAAAAAGTCTGCATGTTGGCTTATTTTTTATCAAAAGCTGAAGAATAAAGTAGGTCGGATTTACAAATCCGACAAAATTATTTGTCAGCATAGTAATGCTGACCTACTTCATATCTTGAATTATATATCCCGTGGCAATAACGTAAGTTTAATATGATTATATTTTTCATTGTTTTGCATAATCATTTTGTTATCTATACATAAAAATTTTGAGTATCTTCTGAGTATAGTATAAGCCTTTTGATAGAGTTTAGTACCTTTGGGTATTTTTAATTCGTATAGAATTCCTTGTCGCTCTTGATTTGGGCTATGCTTATATTGAAAAGCTATTTTTTTGCTGTCTGACCAGAAAGAATATTCTGGCATATATAAAAAATTTCCTTTTTTTAAGTTTATGCACTTTTTAAATAAGGCTTCAATATATTTAGTGTTTGTATTATAAATTACTGGTTCTGATATTCCTCTGTATAGAACAAAATCTTGACTCACCGGCCTTTCTGATAGCTTTTGAACTAAATCATTTTTCTTAATTAGTTTACCTAATGTTCCCATAGATTGATAAACATTATCAAGACACATTATTTCATAGCTGGCATCATTAAAATCAAATCTGCTTATGGTTGGAAGCGTATGTACATGTTCTTTTACATTCTTCCAGTATTGGCGGCAGAATAATTCTTTTGTTTTTACTTTAGGTGTAAAGATTTTTATCATATTAATAATTATAATAAAAAATAGTTATTTATTATTTGAACAAATAAGTATTTTTACAAAATTGATTGCAATTAAACAGCAAAATCACAAATTTAAGCATAAAAAAGAAAGGGGCTCTTCGCCCCTTTCCATTCTAAATGAACATAAAGTCAGTATTTTTAACTGATGTATATATAAAGCTAATTTTTTTGTTCAAATTGCAAAAAAAATAAATATTGTAATATTTCTTTACCTGTTTTAATAGTTTATAATACTCTGTACAAACTCAGGGTCACAATGGTTTACAAAGATATCAATAGATAATATATCTAATCTAGTGTCGCAGGTGCCGCCGGCTGTCTTGAAATCAGACGTTCGGGAAAAGCGTGGTTTCCCCCGCTGTCTTGTAATTCCTTCCCGCTCGTTGCTGCCGCTGACTACGCTTCGCTGCCGTCAGCTTCGCACTCGCTCACCGGGTTTCACCCGTCCGGAATTCCGCTGTCTTGTAATCAGACGCTGCGGCACTTCGTAAGAATAGGCTTAATACTGCTCGTTTCGCTATGCTTGTTCGTTTTGTCAAAAAAATTACTCTTCCCGTCTATTTTGACTTGACATTTAGTCAACTCAAAACGGAGTCCTTCTTATCGCAAAATTTTTTCGGACAATTAATTATCATGTAAAAACAAGATATTGCAATTTCTCGGACAATATAAATATCTAAAATTCCTATTGACGATTTTTTGTATTAACGTTATATTGAAGCTATGAAGATAAAAAGTGTTATTAAATTGAATAATCGTTGGTGGCGCCTGTCTATGTAGTACAGGCATGAATTTTTGCGATTTATTTGATTTCTTTAATTTAACCTGTACTGAAATTGTTGGTTCAGTCTTGTGTTATCTGTAAAAACATAATCATCTGACCATAAAAAGTTAATCACAGTTTAGGTTAAAGGAATTATCAAAATGTCTATCAATTTAATAAATACGCTGTCACAGCCTCTTCGAACAGCAGCAAAATTTGTAAATCATCAGGAACAGCCCTCAGGACTTTCCAGCACACGTTTTATTCAGGACACAAGCACCTGTCTTCTGCCCAAAGCTGTCTTTGCAAGAAGCAAGGCTGATTTAGCGGAGAATACATTTCTTGAGTTAACGGAGAGTTGTCTTGTTTACTTTGTGCCGGCGCTGCTCGGTGAAAATTTAGCAAGAAAGTTCTTTTCACAAAAATTAAATCCCGAAGAGAAAAAATTGGTTGCGCACAGTGCTGAAAAATTGTTGAAACAAAATAACTCTTTGAACAAACAGGTTATTCCCGTAAAAGCAGCTATAGCATTGAGTGCATTGTTTATTCCTCTTACTGAATTTACGTTGAATTATTTTAAAAATCTTATGACTTTAAAAGTCTTTAAAAAAGGCAATTTTAATAATGTTGTAAATCTGGATAACAAAAAAGAAGACAAATCTGTTCAAGAAAAAGTTAAAAATAGTGCATTTAAAAATATAAAAAGAGCAGCCGCAGTTTTTGTATCTGCGTTGAGTCTCGGTATTTTAATAGCAAAAAAAGGTGAAAACTCCAGAACTCTGCAAAATATTTCAGAAGCAATCTTAGCCACCGGCACAAAGTTCTTTAGCAAAAATGAGAAAGCAAAAAACTTTTTCAATAAATACTTTTCATTAGATTTTGCATCAGAAAACGGCAAACTTGTATTGAGCAAAGGTCAGCTTACTTCTTCCGTAATTATTGGAGGTGCAGGATATTTTGGAGCTTCAAAAGACAGAGGCAAGCAAAATTTCTTAGAAACTTTGTTCCGTTTCCCGCTTGTCGGATTTTATATGATTACCGGCTCGGATTTATTCGAAAACGGTTTTAAGAAATTATTGCGAAAAAAAGGAAAATGCAAAGAAACAATTAATGAAAAACTAGAAGTTATTCCTTTTGACAAATTAGAAGGTTTAGCAAAAAATCTGGCAGAAAAAAATAAAACATCTATAGAAGCTGAATTTAAAAAACTGGTTAAACAAAAAATTCTTATATTCGGTGTGCCGTTTCTGTTTAGTATAGGAGTTATGGGATTTTTTGTTGCAGGTATTTCAAATCTTTTTACAAAATACAGATTTAATAAAGATAAGAAAACACAAAATGCTGCACAAACATTTCTAAGACAAAAAAATATTTCTCCTGCCTTCAAACAGTTTATCGGGATTTAAAATTTTAAGTTTTTTGTGTTATTATAATGCAGGCTCTAAAATATGGAGATATAGAAGTTTATGAATCCTATCAGGTCTTTGATTTTAACACTGATAATGGTATTTTCTCTACAAAATGCTTCATTTGCCGATGTCGCTTCTCATAAGCAGGAATTGCAAAAGGCACAGCAAAGCGTAGATGCTGCTTCGATTAAAATTGATAAAACACATTTTTATCCTCAATACCATATTGCTGCACCGGCAAACAGGATGAATAACCCGGGAGGTCTTTCTTATTTTAACGGACAGTATCATCTTTTTTATCAGCATAACCCCTATTCCGTTAAAGATGGAAAAATGTACTGGGGGCATTATGTAAGCCCTGATTTAGTTCACTGGAAAGAAATGCCGATTGCTCTTGCACCGTCAGAATCGTATGACAAAGACGGAACTCTGTCCGGCAGTGCAATTGTAGAAGACAATATACTGTATCTTTTATATACAGGTAATGTTGTGAACAAGCAAGATGACAAAACAGAAATTCATCAGACACAAAATCTTGCAATGAGCAAAGACGGGATAAATTTCGGCAAGTCAGCAAATAATCCTATAATTAATATGGCTCCTCATTATTCTGTTTTGAATTTTTCCCTGAAAGATTTTAGAGATCCTTTTGTCTGGAAACAATCTGACAGATATTATGCCCTTGTAGGTGCTCAGTACGAAAAGACTAAAGACGGCGCTGTACTGCTTTTTAAAAGCAAAGATTTACGAAACTGGGTATTTATCAACATAACAGCCATCGGTGCTAACGGTGAAATGGGCTATATGTGGGAGTCTCCCGGATTCTTTCATATAGGCGATGATGATGTATTAATTATTTCTCCTCAGGGTATTAAGCCCCATGGAAAAATGTTTTTAAACAAATATCAATCCGGCTGGTTTATAGGAAAACTGGATTATGATACAGGAAAATTCAAACAAAAAGGGCCTTTCGGGTTGTTTGATTACGGGTTTGATTTTTATGCTCCTCAGGTAATAAAGACTCCTGACGGGAAATATGTATTGATTGCATGGCTTGATATGCAGGATACAAAAATGCCTGAAACAGAAGAAGGCTGGGCCGGCATGATGAGTATTCCCCGTGAGTTGAAAATAGTTAACGGTAAAATTGTTACTGTTCCATACAGCGGTTTGAAAGTTCTCAGGCATGATTCTGCAAACTACAAAGATCAAAAACTAAACGGTTCCAGAGAATTTAACCGCATAAACGGCAGTTCATATGAGTTAATAGTAACAGCAGATTTGACACAGGCAAAATCTTTTGCCGTTAAATTAAGAGCTTCCTCTTCACAAGAAACAGTTTTGAGTTATGATAAAGAAAGCAAATTGTTGAAATTGAACCGTGACAAATCAAGCAGTACGCCAAATCATTTGCTCACAGGTGAGAGAGAAGCCTCTTTGCCTCTGGTGGATAATCTTTTGAAACTGCATATCTTTGTTGATAAATCATCAGTCGAGATTTTTGCAAATGACGGTCAGGTTGTGATGAGTTCAAGAATTTATCCGGATAAAAACGGGAATGATGTAAAATTTGTTTCTGACGGTGATGTGAAAATTAAATCGTTGGATTTTTATAAATTAAAGTCCATTAATAATTGAAATTTAGTGAAATTAAGCCGGTGTAGCTCAGTTGGTAGAGCAGGTCATTCGTAATGATCAGGTCGCAGGTTCGAGCCCCGTCACCGGCTTTTATCCACCATATATATGCGAACCGCGACCTGTGGTCGCAGGCTAATTTGAAATCGCAGGCTTACGCCCGCTCTGCCCGTCACCGGCTTTTATTCACCATATATATGCGAACCGCGACCTGTGTAGCAGCAATGTAGGCCGGATTTACTAATCCGACAACTTCGTAAGATTCTACTATTTTACAAATTCATCAAAATTTTCTTTGTTAATTTCAAAATTTGTATACTTGAAGTTAGAATTTTTTTCTTTCATATTTAATTTTTCTAAAAATCTCGCTTCAGACGGTTCTTCTGCTATAGCCACAACCCTTTGAACATTTGTTCTTTTATCAATTAAATCAACAAATTTTTTAATAAGAGCAGCTCCGATATGTTTTATATCTCTTTTGTTTTTATTTTGAGTATATGCATATTTAGGATTTACTCCAACTCTGAATATTTCTACAGTATCTTCTGTATTACGTTTGAAATCATTTGTTGTGAGCATACCGAGAATTTTTTTGGGGTTTATGTTTTTAAAATTTTCATTTTGTGTTGTCAATGCAAAGACAGGATTATTACAAATTTCTGATTGTTCCTGTATTGAACCTGACAAATTCTTGCCTTGCCACATTTTTGTTACTGATGCTAAAGCCTCTTTATCTCCCCTGTTAGTCTTCGGATGAAGTCTTACGAAACTAACGGGTATTTCTTTCCATTTATTATCGATTTTTGCTCGAATATTCGCAGTGCCTATTCTTCTTGCTCCAAATGATACATTGTAGTTTTCCATTTACTTTTCCTTCTTTGTATATGTTAATAATTTGTGTTAAATAGTATGTAATATGCTTAATGTATAAACATAAAATATTTTGTCAGCTTGTTAAGTTATTTTAACAAAAAATCCGGAATGATGTCCGGATTCTATTGTATCTTTTAGTTGTTACTGTGTTTTAATGCAATTTTTTTAAGTTCATCAAGCTGCTGTACTCCGGCTTTTTGTTCTACAAGTTTACCGTTTTTAAATATAAGAATTGCAGGAATACCGCTTATAAAATATTCTGCTGCTTTTTCTCTGTTTTCATCTACGTTTAGTTTAGCGACAACGGCCTGACCGTCCAGTTCATCAGCAAGTTTCTCGATAATAGGTTCCTGTGTGCGGCAATGCCCGCACCATGGAGCAAAGAAGTCTACTATTACAGGATTTTTTGTGTTTTTTAATTCAATATCAAAATTTTCGTCAGTAAATTCCAATACATTTGACATTATTAACTCCTTTAATTTTTACATATATCGCATTTTCCCAAAAATGTTTCTTCCCAGGCATTTTGAGGAATTTCTTCAATGCATATATACCTATCAGAGAATTTTATATTCTCAGTTTCTGTTTCTTTGTTCTGTGATTGATTTTTGTTTCTGTTTTTTATAAAAACAGTTACTGCAGCTATAAATAGAGCAGGTAATAATATTTTTTTAAGCATACATATTCCTTTCTTTTTGCATGTTTATATTTATATATTTGAAGCTTTTTTTCATTGCCATTCAGGATAATTTTTTATATTAACTTTAAATTTATAGTAATATGTTCTTGACAAAAAGTTAGTAAAGCCTTACATTTGTTTTAGTAAAACAAGGAGGATTTGATGATTATAAAGCCTGTTGGACTATTAATATATTCAGGCAATAAAGGTGTGCAAAAACAACAAATTTATTCTAGTATTGCTTTTGGTGAGGCAAAGCTACCGGATTCATTTCTGCATAATGAATTAAGAGTCTTTTATCACCATATATATGAGTACAAAAAGGGGTTAAGAAGTCTTGTCCTCACAACTGAACGTGCAGATAACAGAAAAATAATAGAAGCAAGACTTAAAAGAGAAAATATTCCGTATGTAATAAATGATGTAAATAAAAAGAATATAAATGTATTTTTCGGAAATAAGGATTGTGTAAAAGTCGTATCAACTTTTAACAAAAGACTTGATAAACTGACACCGGAGCAGGATTTTATGCTGGGCATAATGCTTGGCTATGATAAAATTTTGCAATGCAAAAGATATTTTGTTATGAGAGACAAGTATTTTAAACAAAACAGTGAAAAAGTCTGAGTTCGCCTCAGACTTTTAAATATTTTATATAGTATAATTTTAAGAAAAATTGTAAATTTAAGACGGGATTGTGTTATGTCGGGAAAAGATTATAAAACAAATGTAATATGAATTTTGGAGAAATATAAAATACCGTATAATCATTATTCTTATGCGGATACAGATGCAATAAGCGGTATAGAAGTGGCTTCTGTGCTTAATCAAAATCCCGATAAAGTTTTTAAGACGCTTGTTACTGTAGCTAAATCAAAAAAATACTATGTCTTTATGATTCCGGTTGCAAAAGAGCTGGATTTAAAAAAAGCAGCACATTCAGTTAATGAGAAATCTATTGAAATGCTGCATTTAAAAGAACTTTTACCTCTAACCGGATATGTTCACGGCGGGTGTTCTCCGATTGGAATGAAAAAGCAGTTTGATACAGTAATAGATGCGTCTGCAACAAATTTTGATACAATAATTTTTAGCGCAGGGAAAATAGGTTATCAGGTTGAATTATCTCTTGATAGTTTGAAAAAAGTTATAAATTATTCTGTTTCGGATATTGTTTCAAACTAAGAATGAATAACGATAAGCCCTATTAAAATTCCTATCATTACAAAAAATGCAGGAAGTTTGCTTCTGTACATAAGAATTGACTGCGGTAATATCTCGCCAAATACAACATACAGCATTGCACCGCTTGCAAAACTCAGGCTCAACGCAAGACCGAGCGGGCCAATATCCCCGAGCCAGTAGCCTATAATCGCACCGACAATTGTAGGAGCACCGCTTAAACCTGTGACAAGTATTGCCATACGTCTTTTTACTCCTCCGTTTATAAGAGGAACAGCAATAGCCATACCCTCGGGTATATTGTGAAGGCCGATTAATATTGCAAGTACAAGAGCAGACCCCTGCATAACACCGTTAGTATTTGCAAAAGACGCACCGATTGTCATCCCTTCAGGAACATTATGCAGTGCAATTGCGCACGCCATTATTACACCGGCAACAAACAAAGAAAATCTTGTATCATTCTTTTTTATATGAACGGAAAGATGATTGCTGTGTATGATTTCATCCAAATCATCAGCTGTTTCGGGGTGTTCTTTGTCTATGTGAGAAACTTCTTTGTTTGTAACTCTGTCAATAAAAAGGTTTAAAAGATAAACCACACCTGCTCCAACAGAAATAGCAAGGCTGACAATGTACACATTTGTTTTTGTCTCAATTGCGCTGACTATCAAATCAAAACACACAATAGCAACCATCACACCTGCTGCAAAACTCAAAAGCAGGCTGGCTGTTTTGTTGGAATCACGTTTAAAAAGCGCTCCGATTGCACCGCCGAGTCCGGTTCCTCCGATTCCGGCAAGTGCTGTTGCCTGTATCAATATCCAGAATTTTTCCAATTTTTTCTCCCTGAATTATCAATATATTTATAGCTAATATGATATATCTAAATTACTAAGACTATTTTTGAATAAAACATTTTGTATGTAAAGCCCTCAGGGAATTTAAAACGGCAATCAGTGCTACACCGACGTCAGCAAAAACAGCACCCCACATAGTTACAAAGCCAATTGCTCCAAGCATAAGAAATAATAATTTTACACCGATTGCAAATACTATATTCTGTTTTACTATGTTCATTGTGTTTTTTGCAATTTTTATTGCAACAGGTATTTTTGACGGTTTGTCATCCATTATAACAACATCAGCTGCTTCTATTGCCGCATCAGATCCCATTGCGCCCATTGCAATACCTATATCCGCTCTTGTCAGGACAGGTGCATCATTTATTCCGTCACCTGCAAAAATTACGGATTTATTTTTTTGTTTTGTATTAATAATTTCTTCAGTTTTTTCTACTTTATCTGCCGGTAATAGCTCTGAATATACTTTATCAATACATAGTTTTTTAGCCGTGTATTGTGCGGCGGAATTAGAATCACCGGTAAGCATTATGGTTTGTTTAGCTAACTTTTTCAATTGTTGGATTGTTTTTTCAGAGTCTTCTTTGACCTCATCGGAAATAACAATATAGCCAATGTATTGATAATCTTTTGCTGCATATACGATAGTTCCTGCTTCTGCGGCTTTTGTATATTTTACATTAAATTTATCCATTAATTTTGAATTGCCCGCCAGAATTACGGCATTGTCTACAGTCGCTTTTACGCCGTTTCCGGCAATTTCTTCAATGTCTTTAACATCAGAAGAATTGATTGCTTGTGCATACGCTGCTTTTACAGACACAGCTATCGGATGATTTGAATAATTTTCCGCAGTTGCTGCATATCGTAAAAGTTCATTTTTTTCAATGTTATTTGGTACAATCTTGGTAACTTTAAAAGTTCCTTTTGTAAGAGTCCCTGTCTTATCAAAGATAACAGAATCCGGTTTTGAAAGTAATTCCAGATAACTGCTGCCTTTAATAAGGATTCCGCATTTTGAAGCTCCGCCAAGACCGGCAAAAAAGCCTAAAGGAACGGATATAACAAGAGCGCAGGGGCAGGAAATTACAAGAAATGTCAGTGCTCTTGAAAACCAGAGGCTGAAAGGTGCACCTGTTATAACCGGAGGAATAACAGCAAGAGCTGCTGCAGCAAGCACAACTGCCGGTGTATAATAACGTGCAAATTTAGTTATAAAATTCTCTGCTTTTGCTTTTTTAGAGCTTGCGTGCTCTACCAGTTCAAGAATTTTTGAAACAGTTGATTCACCAAATTCTTTTTCTACACGAATTTTTAAAAATCCGTTTGTGTTAATACAGCCGCTTATTGCTGTATCGTTTTCTTTTAGTTCTCTTGGTACAGGCTCGCCCGTCAGAGCAGATGTATCAACAGCCGCTTTACCTTCAATAACAGTACCGTCAAGCGGTATTTTTTCACCTGTTTTGACAATTATGATATCTCCTATCAATACTTGTGCCGGTGATTTCTTTACAATTTGATTGCTGTTTTCTTCTACATTGGCATAATCAGGACGAATATCCATAAGCTCCGTGATTGAGCGTTTTGATTTTTCTACAGCAATATCCTGTAAAAATTCTCCTAACTGGTATAATACCATT
This sequence comes from uncultured bacterium, assembly GCA_949296245.1. Lineage (GTDB taxonomy): Bacteria > Cyanobacteriota > Vampirovibrionia > Gastranaerophilales > Gastranaerophilaceae > Limenecus. The sequence goes on along the minus strand of CASFNW010000013.1, from coordinate 12,926 downwards.
ACCATTACTGCTTCAGGGTATTCTTTTATTACAAATGCACCTAACGTTGCTAAGCCCATAAGAAAGTTTTCATCAAAGAAATCTCCCTTAAAAATATTTCTTATTGCTTTATATAAAACATCCCAGCCTGCAATTAAATATGCAGCAACAAAAGCCGTGACTTTTATTAATCCTGTAAAATGAAAAATAATAGCCGAAAGAAAAATTGCGAAAGCCAGGACTAACCTGTAAATCCTTGTTTTGTCCTGTTCGTGATTGTGATGATGTTCATGTGTGTGACATGAGTCGCACATATCTTTATCTCCTTAATTGAATAATTGTTCAATTATATTCATATTATGATTGAACAATTGTTCAATTGTCAAGTGTTTGTTTTTGTAATTGTAACATATCTTTATATGGTTGAACAATTATTCAATCATGCTATAATTAATAGTATGAATAACGAAACAAAAAAAACAGATTGCGAACCTATAAACCTAGATTTGGTAAATAAAATCAAACCCAATATGCCGGATTTGAATCTTTTGTATGAGTTGTCGGATTTCTTTAAAGTTATGGGGGATGGCACGCGCATACAGCTTTTATGGGCACTTGAACAAAGTGAGATGTGTGTAGGAGATCTGGCAGTACTTTTAAATATGACAAAATCTGCCGTATCCCATCAACTTAAGGTACTTCGAACAGCAAAACTTGTCAGAGCGCATAAAAACGGAAAAAAGGTTTATTATGCATTAAATGATTCACATGTAAAAGATATTTTCGAAAAGGCGCTTGAGCATATTTGCGAATAATTTGGACATCCGAAAGGTGAAGCTTTGCTTGCATGTACAATGATTGAAGCTTATTTAACATTATAGATATTGTATTCTTGTATTTAATTTTTTAGTTCCGAAAAATCCGCTCTTACGGGCAGGATTTTAAGTCACTCTAAAATTAAACACAAAAATACCGTAAAAGCTTTTTAGACAGCCTTGTCACGGAATGAAATTTCACAACATTACAGAGTTTAATTATTTATTTAAAATTTTATCTTGTTCTGATAATTTTCTGAGCACTTTACAGGGGTTGCCTACAGCAACTACGTCAGACGGGATATCCTTTGTCACTACACTTCCGCCGCCGATTACCGTATTGTCGCCTATTGTGACCCCCGGCATTACCTGTACACCGGCACCAATCCATACATTATTGCCGACAGTTATGGGTTTGGCAAATTCTAAAAGTGTGTTCCTCTCCTGAGCAACAAGAGGATGAGCTGCTGTATAAAAACCGCAGTTGGGTGCAATAAATACATTATCGCCAAATTTAACCTTGGCACAATCCAGTATTGTAAGATTATGGTTAGCGTAAAAATTATCTCCGATTTCTATATTGTAACCGTAATCCGTGTACAATGTTGATCGGATGAAGAAATTCTTCCCGACTTTGCCGAAAAGTTTTTTTATGATTTCATCTTTTTCAATTCTTTTAGAAGGTGACAGGCTGTTAAATTTGAATACTTGCTCTTCTGCTCTTTCCCTATCTATAGTTAATTGTTGGTCTGTTGCATCATATAAAAGTCCGTTTATCATTTTTTCTTTTTCCGTTGACATTTAGTTCTCCTTTTGAAAGATTATATTAATTATTTTTGCAACAGCATTTGCTATTAATCTGTGGGCATCTTTTGTATAGTGAAGTCCGTCCGTATCAGAGGTTTGTGCAATGCTATTTAAATCAAGACAGCAGATATTTTTTTCTTTTGCAATTTTGTTATATATTTCAGGCATCTGCAATGATTTTTCTATGGATGTTTCATCAAACATTTGAGAAAAAAAACTGTTTAATACATTTTTTCTTATTTGGGATGGACACACAAGCAAAATCTTTGCATTTGAACTGCTTTGTATCAATTTAACCAGTGACGATATACCATTATATATTTCATCATAAGAAACATTATAGGCAAATTGTAAATCATTTGTCCCCAAAGCGAGTATTATTAAGTCCCAATCTTTATGATTTTTCAAATAAGGTACAATTGCTTTTGTTCCTGTAAACAAATCTCCTGCCGGATTTATACAAAAAGCTGTTCTGTTGTTGCAGCCTGCTTCTGTTATCCTGTATTTATTATACAAAAGTCCTTGTAAAATTCCGCTCCAGCGTTCATTTTTATTGTATCTTTCTCCGCTTCCTGGAATAAAACCAAAAGTATTGCTGTCTCCAAAACATAAAATATTTATCATTAATATTCCTTTTTGTTAAAAAGTTATTAAACTTTGCGCAAATTTTTACATGTTCGCTTTTTTTAAATATCATATTTATAATAGAATAAAAATATACTAAATTGGGGTAATTTTTATTTAATGAAAAGTATAGTATCGGCACAAAAAGCAATAAGTATGATAAAAGACGGAGCGTCTGTTATGATAGGCGGATTTTTGGAATGCGGCGCTCCGGATATGCTGATAGACGAGCTTGTAAAGCAGAATAAAAAAAATCTGACAATGATATCCAATGATACTACTTACCCTGATGCGGATAAAGGTAGATTGATTGTAAATAAACAGATAAAAAAACTTATTACATCTCATATAGGTACAAATCCCGAAACCGGCAAACAGATGCATGCAGGAGAGCTGGATGTTGAGCTTGTTCCTATGGGAACACTTATTGAAAAAATCCGTGCAAAAGGTACAGGGCTGGGCGGTGTTTTAACTCCTACCGGTGTCGGCACTGTTCTTGAAGAAAATAAAGAGACAATGAATATAGACGGAAAAAAGTTTATATTTGAAAAACCATTAGGCGCTGATTTTGCATTGATTTACGGTACAAAGGTTGATAAGTACGGTAATGTTTCTTTTTACGGAACAACAAGAAACCTGAATACAGTAATGGCAACGGCGGCTGATACAGTTATTGTTCAGGCAGATGAGCTTGTTGAGTGTCTTGATCCCAATGAAGTTGTTATACCGGGGCTTTTTGTAGATTATATTGTTGTAAAGGAAAATAATTAAATGGAATTAACCGCACAAAAATCTATAGAAAAAGAAATAAAATCTTCTCTTGTTACAGACCCTATTTCTCATTCGCATAAAGAACTGACAAAAGAGCAGATAAGAGAAATTGTTGCGAAACGTGCGGCAAAAGAATTTAGAGAAGGTGATGTTGTTACTCTTGGTATTGGCTTGCCTACAGCGGTAGCAAACTATGTACCAGAGAACATGCATGTTATTTTTCAATCTGAAAACGGGCTGCTTGGTGTAGGAAAAGACCAGAAAGGCAATATTGATAAAAGAGTTATTAACGCAGGCGGCGGTTACGTAGAGGCAAGACAGGGCGCATGCTTTTATGATTCGCAGATGGCTTTTACCATGATGAGAGGCGGACATATTGATGCAACTGTTTTAGGTGCTCTGCAGGTGGATTCAGACGGCAGTCTTGCAAGCTGGATGATACCGGGTAAGATGGTTCCCGGCATGGGCGGCTCAATGGATCTTGTTGTAGGTGCCAAAAAAGTTATCGTTGCTATGGAGCATACATCAAAAGGTCAGATAAAAATTGTTGAAAAATGCACTCTTCCTCTGACAGCATTCAGAGAAGTAAATATGATTATCACCGAAAGATGTGTATTTGAAGTAGAAAATGACGGACTTGTATTAAAAGAAATAAATCCGATGTTTAGTGTTGATGACATAAAAGCATCTACAGGTGCTGATTTTAGAATTTGTGATAATTTAAAAGCAATGTGCTGATAAGTAGATTATAATTCGGTTATTTTGTACATTCTGTTTTCGGAATACACAGATTATCACAGAGGATTATTTTTATGGATTCACCTGCTTTTGCATGGTATTTTAGCCCCGGAGTCAACAGCCCTGTTATCAGTCCCACAGAACAGCCTACAGGTATTCCGACAGCCAGTCCGGTTCCGATTTTTGCGGGTTCAGGAATAAAAGAAAATCCAACACCTGCGCCTGCACCTGCAATACCCAGTCCGAGTGTGGACGCAGCCAATTTCCCTGCTGTCATCCAAGGGCCTTCTTTTAGAGAACCGTCTTTTGTAAACGGTTTTGCCGACATAGATATGGCTGTGCCGTCAGGCAGCACAAGACACTCAAATTTTAGATAAACACATGCATTTTTATTAAATTTTCTCGGTTTATCTATTTTTATTACAGTTGCTACAAGTTTTGAACATGACGGAATCAAAAGAGTCCCTTCCTGTGTATAAATACTTTCAGGAGCGCTGAAATTTACTCTGTCGCCGGCTTTAGCTTTGTCTGACCAGAATTTACAGTCAAAAACTATCTGAAAAACATTTCCTTTGCAGATTATGTTTCTAAGGGTTGTTATAACAACCTTATTGCAGGGCGCATTTTTTTCTGGAAACATATGCTGTTCAGATAGAACCTGTTCTTGAAAATTACAGGGGGCGGCAAACACAGGTAATTGAAAAAATAACAGTAAAATAATTGAGAATAATCTTTTCATAAAATAAATAATAAATATTTATAAAAAGAAAACTATTGCCCTGTTGTCTGTTTTTAATCAATATTGTCAGCTTAGTAAAGCTGACCTACTGTTTTTTAGTCAATATTGTCAGCCTGGTAATGCTGACTACTTGCTATTCTTTATTTAAATAAGGTGTTATAGCTATTTTTAGCATACCATCTTGTTTTCGGGCAAATTTTTTGTACGCATCTATTATGTTGTTGAGCGGGATTTTTGCGCTTATAAGAAAATCCGTATTCAATTTTCCTTCCGAAATAAATTGAAGCAGTTCTTTGCAGTGAACAGCATCTACTCCTCCTGTTTTAAAGGTTAAATTCTTACCGTACATGGATGGAAGAGGCAGTGTTTGCGGCTTTTCATACATGGCAACAATTCCTACAACAGCATTGGGTCGTGCAATCTGCCATGCCAGCTGAAAAGAACTGTCCGTGCCTGCTGCTTCTATTACTCCGTCAGCACCTCTGTTTTCTGTATATTCTTTTATGATTTTTTCACAATTCTGCTTTTCCGGATTAATAATGATATCAGCCAGTTTATTTTGTTTTGCGATTTTTAATCTTGATTCATCAATATCTATTGCTATGATTTTACCGGCACCCAGCAGCTTTGCACATTGCATTGCACATAATCCCACAGGACCTGCGCCAATGACGGCAATTGTGTCATCCGGTTTTATTTCACACATTAGTGCGCCAAAGTAGCCGCTTGATAAAATATCCCCTGCAAAAAGCGCATTTTCATAGCTGACATTTTCAGGGATTTTTGTAAGTCCTGTGTTTGCATAAGGTACACGAACATATTCTGCCTGACATCCGTCTATTGTGCAGCCGAGTTTCCATCCGCCCTGTGTACAGTTGTTTATGTAGCCTCGTTTACAGAAAAAACATTCACCGCAGAAGGTTTCACAGTTTGCGCTTACTCTGTCACCTATTTTTAGATTTTTTATTTCTGCGCCTGTTTCGATTATTTCTCCGACAAATTCGTGACCGAGAACGGTTTCTGGTATTGCATGCGGTACAGCGTTACGAATAATATGCAGGTCGCTTGTGCAAATCGATGATATTGTAACTTTAACAATTGCATCTTTGGGATGTTGAATTTTTGGAATCTGTTTTTGCGTAAACTCTATATTGCCGTCTTTATGCCATATCAGGGCTTTCATTGTATTTTTCATAGAATAATGATATAAAATTTTTTGTTTTATTTCAATAAAGATTGTTTTTTGTGATGATTTTTGAGTATGGTTATTATAGAATGTATGTTGTAATTTTTGTTCTGCATAAAAAGAATGAAAATTATTAATAACCTGCCCCGGTAGCTCAGTTGGCAAAACAAGCGGTGAGCTTGTGAGTTAAAATTAGGCTCTATCCAACTGAAAATAATCGGGAAAAGAAGGCAAAATGCCCCGGTAGCTCAGTTGGATAGAGCGATAGCGTCCTAAGCTGTGCGTCGTTGGTTCGAGTCCAATCCGGGGTATTTTTGTGAATTGCAAAGTTTAAAGAACCTGTGGACTCTCACTAGAAATTCCTGAACTGGCAAAAAAGTCCGATTACTGTCCGTCAATGTCTAAAACAAGACAGTGTCTCAAAACCTTAAATGGCGAGAATTTAGACACAGTTTAAGAAATTCGGGACAGTTCAGGAATTTTGGGACAGGACAGTGTTGGAAAATTTTTCAAAAATTTAATTTAGGTGGAAATTTATTTCAATTTAATTCACTTGAAAATCTTTCTACAATTTATAATGAGATTGGTTATATTTACATAGTCATTTTTTTTGAAGAACATAATTTCTGTTAAATAAACTAAAATTTTGCCTTAGGTCTTTAAGGTATTCTTGAAAGTCTTCAACTTCTATTTCTCCTGCCAAATTTGCACATTTTTCTTTGTAAAGATTATTGTATTTGTTTATATCAAATTCTCCGTTAGTGACAACTAACTTTTCATAATTATTTTTTTCATATAAACACTGAACTGCATCTTGGTATTTTTGAGTGTTCTTTTTTATTAAATTAAAACGTTTTTCGATACCTCTAAAAAATCTTTTTGAAATAATATTTTCGCTCATCATATTTTGTAAGCCTGATAAATGTATATATGCATTTTGCTTAAAAAGATGTTCGCATTCATGACCTAAGATTTTTACTAGTTTTGTTTTGTCGTCAGCTAAAGAGAAATTTATTCCAACATATGAGTTATCACTTGGAACAACTCCACCCCTTGAACCTAGACTTCTATTTCCTACATTGTCAAAATATAAAGGAGGTTCTATTCCATCCATCTTATTTTTTTTTGCTAAAGCTCTATATCTTCCCTTTATCATATCTTTTGCTTGTAACAATCCAATTGTAAAATAAGGATTGTCCGTATTTAATTCTACATTTTTAGAATGCGTATATGAGTTTATTTCTGTATCACCACTTGCTTTCATTTGCAAATCAAGTTTGAAAAATTTTTTTATTGGATTTTTGTTTCCTTCAATTTGTAATACTTCTTGGAATATCTTTTTGTGTCCTCTGGGATTGATTTTTTCTTTAACTCTAACCATAAAATGATAGAAGGAGTTTAAGTTATGAGTATCTAACTGTTTTTTAGAGTTTAAGGGAGGATTATACTTTTTATATGTTTCTGAAAAAGTTTGAGTTTTTTGTAAAATCCTATTTCCTAATTTAAGAGAATTCTTATATGTGGTATTAATTGTGTCAAATCTAGATATTGGTAGAATATTTTTATCCCATTGAACAGAATTTCTTATTATGTCGATACTTCGAATTAGAGCGTTTTGATAAAGCGTTCGACTTCCAATGTTGTTTCCATATTTATCTTTTAATATATAAATATCTATGGGAGTTCCATTGCGTTTTTTTGTACATATATGCAAAACTTTTTCAGTATTTTGGGAAACATTAATTTTCATAGCTTGTAAAGTACAAGGTAAAATTTCTTTTTTTTGAATAGAATTACTAATAGTTTTTTTGATTGGATTATTTGATAGGTTTACGAGTGTCTTCATTTAAATAGAATTCCTATTAAAGTGCTATTACTTTAATAAAACTTGTAAAAAAAAAATTTTTGTTATTTTATTAATTTAAAAATTTATAACATTAATTTAGCTTTTCAAATTTACCTATCCCAAAATTCCCAAACTGGTTGTCAAATATTCCCGAACTGGTTGTTCTTTTACACTCACGACTCACATTCCTGTTGGGAATGTTCGCTTGGTTCTACCCGTTCGAGTATCCTGATATGTACGGCTCGTGATGCTCGCCTACATCTCAGGAGAGTCCAATCCGGGGTATTTTTTGTTAATACTAAAATTTGTCCGAGAAAAATTCGTGATAAGGAATAATGAAATGACGTGAACGAATTTTTTGAGTGTCATTTGAAAAGGTGAGCAGGTGCCGGCTGCGGTCAGCCGGCGGCAACTGCGACACTAGATTAGATTAAAGAGCTTTATATTTAAAGTTTTTTTATACATTAGGATATCACTACTCAGTGAATCGTTTACAATATAGTTTTATTATCTGTTTGTGATGTAATTAGCTTTAATAATATGCTTATTTATCAAGATTACTTTTGGTTACATTTATCCAACGGTCAATCTTTTTTAAATCTTGTTTATTGTAGAATTTATAGTTATTTTGTAAGCAATTTTCAATTATATCTTTATGCTTTGTAAAATCTGAAAGAGCAAGTTGATATTGTCCTGTATAGTAGTAAGCTCTGCCGCGCTTAAAGAACGCATCTGTATATGTATAATTACCATTGTTAATTACATATGAAAAAGCTTCAATAGAATCTATGTAATTTTTGCTTTTTAATCCGCAATCACCGAGTACTGTATGAAGTGCAATCTTGTTATTGGCTTTAAATTTATAATTCTTTGCTTTATAATATATTGTCGGTTTATCAGCATATTTTAAACCCTCTTTTGATTCTTCCATGCAAAAATTATATTGTTTCAAGTATTCATAGCAGTATGCTTTTTGAAGATAACTGTCGGATGATGTTCTTATTATACTTTGTGCTGCATTTAGCTTTTGTATTGCAGAAACATAGTTTTTACTTTTTTTTAGTTCCATTGCTTCATTGTATAATTGATAATATTGCTTTTCCTCTTTTGTAAGAGGCATTGGCAGATAGATATATACAAGGAAGCAGAGATACGATAAAAATAAAATTAAGCTAATGCACAAAGTAATTCTTATTGATTTAGGCGTGGCTTTTAATTGATATTTTATACAATGTATAAATGGTAATTTTTTGCCAAAAAGTTTGAAGTAATTTACATTTGCCAGGTCAAATTCACTGTTACCGGTCAATTTAAGTGAAAAGTTTGGTATTTGTGAAGATACTTTTAGTATGTCTAAAATGTATTGATAAGGACATCCTATTAATTTTGTATCGTTTGTATTGTCAAACATTATAACTTTATCATTAGTTAGTCTTATTTTAGTTGTAATTTGGGCATTTAGAACTTTTGTTCTGCCGGATTGTATATTATTTAGTACAGCAAATATTTTAAAACCTTTGATATTATCAAGTGCTATTTCTTCTTTTCTTGAGACTTTATTTTTTACCTTATATATAATTTCAAGAGTATTATTAGATATTAAAAGTTCACTAACATATTCATGTTTGCTGGCAGAAGACTTAAATAAAATCGGCAAAAAGAATAAAAGTAGAAAGATTAATTCATAGCTGTTATTTCTTGCAGAATAGCTTAAAGAATAGTCAAAAAGTACATATTTTATAATAAATCCTATTATTACAATAAAAATAATACCCAGTAAAATAAAAACAGGGGCCGGTATTCTTGATTGAACTTTAATTTTAGTCATTACTGAATTTTAGCATATAATTTAATCTCCAAAATCAAATAAATAATTGTTTTTTTATTTTCCCTGCATTTTAATTCTGTTAATTTTAATAGCGTTGATATTTTCTCTTAAGCTTTCAATCCGCGCTTTTAGTCTTTCTTCTATGCCCCAAATATAATCAAGTTTTTCTGTTGTCAGCTTTTTATTATCATAAATTCTGCTCAAATCATACAGCTCCAGTTCCATTTTGACAATATTCTCCTGCAGTGCTGAAATCTTTTTTTTGTCTGTTTCAGTCAGCTTTAATAATGGCCCTTTATAGCTCTTTTTAGGGACAAGACCTGAGAAATTTACATTAGAATTAGCGTTTTGTAATATTTTCATAGTTCACCTTTTTGGTACTATAAAAATATGAAAAAAAATTTTTTTGCTATTATGTATTATCAAATGTAAGTTTTCTTGTATTTCTGTTATACTTCCATCCGTCTGTCAATTCATAGACGACATAAGATGCACCTTCTCCTTTTTCATCCAGCCAGCCGAGATTGTCTGTGGAACTGCTCATTGCTTGTCCATTACCGTTGGTTATACATATATGTCCGGCTTCACCATCTTTTGTAAATACGATTATTCTTCCTGCGGGAAGGTTTTTCAAATCTTTTTCAGATACTGTGACTTTTTTAAATTTTTCCGGATGTTCATCAAAGTATTGTATTGATTCTTTTGCTTCTCCTCTTGGCATATCATCGTAATCATCAATAATTCCTGCAGACAAAAACGCCTTTTTTACCCCTGTATAGCAGGCGCCGACATTACTGATTTCGTCAGCTATTGCTTGACTGTATAATGCAAGGCAGACTTCTTCGTTAGTTGCATTTTTTCTGTTAATACCTTTATTGTCTTCGACTTTAAACTTAAAATTACAAATTTTTAAAACAGCATACTTAATATTATCAATAGGATTGTAGATGACTGATTTGGGTATATCTGCTGTATCTCCTATTATTACATAAGGTTGTGTCAGTTCTATTTCTACAAATCTTTTTGTTTCAATTTTTGTGGATTCACACGGACAAATATAAATGCCTCTATCCGTTTGAAGCATAGACCGTCTATCTATATTATTTGTATTGTGACAATAATAATTACCAATTTTTGTCATAAGCTTTATTCCTTATATATATAAAAAATATATAAGAAATAAAATTGTTATTTTTTTAAAATTCTTGTGAAGTTTTATTAACAAAGAGCTTAAAAGAATTTTTGTGAAAATCCAGTAATTTTTCAGCTTTCAATTTTGCCAATTCCTTAGAAAGCGCACTTCTGTTTACTCCGAGATATTTGGCCATCTGTTCTCTTGTATAAGGAATTTCAAATACACTGCTATCTGCTGATTTGTATTTTGTCAGCAGATATAAAATTCTTTCTTTCAATATTTTGTGAGAAAACATTTCCAGTCTGTCTTGGAGAAACAAATTTTTTTGTGCAATTATTTTAATTAAATTTTCCAATAGCTTTTTGTGGAAGATACAGTTTTGCGGACAAATATTCAAAATGTTATTAAGGTTTAAAAAGAGTACTTTTGTATTGTCAATAGCTTTTGCCTGTACGATACTTTTTGCTCCGGCACACACAAATGTTTCCGCAAAAGTTTCTCCTTTGCTTATGCGTGTAAGTAGTATTTCATTACCGTTATAGTCATTTTTTGTCAATTCTATATTACCTTCAATGACATAACCGACAGAGTCTATATTTTCATCAGCTGAAAATATTATTTCGCCATTTTGATAGTTTTTTAATACTGCCTTTACACATTTATACAGCAGGTGCTTTTCAGATTCCGAAATATTATGAAATATATTCATAGACTAACCTTATAATTTCGTTGCAATTGCAACAGACTTTTTTATGGTAGCAGAATATACTTCTATAAACAACATAAGGAGAATCACTATGAACGAGATGTTTTGTTTTCAATGCGAGCAGACTGCAAAATGCACCTGTTGTACACAAATCGGTGTATGCGGTAAAACTCCTGAGGTAGCAAACCTGCAGGATGAGTTGACCAGCTCATTAATAAAACTGGCTAATACACAGCTGCAAACGGAAAAAAATACACAACTTTTGATAGAGGGTCTGTTTGCTACTATTACCAATGTAAATTTTGATGCAAACTCGATTAAAGAAGACATAGACAATGTAATAAAAGCCGCAGGTGAAATAGACTTTGACATACAATCAGTATGGAATTGCAACGAAGATATAAGAAGCCTCAAATCTTTAATACTGTTCGGGCTAAAAGGTATTGCTGCTTATGCTCATCATGCAAGAGTGCTGGGTTACAAAGATGAAATTGTAGATGCATTTTTTTATGAAGCACTGCAGGCTGTTTCAAAAGAATTGTCTGCTGATGAACTGCTTTCTCTGGTTTTAAAAACAGGTGAAATTAATTTTAAATGTATGGAGCTTTTGGATAGAGCAAATACAGAAACTTACGGTTCTCCGGAACCGGCTATGGTCACAACAAATATAGAAAAAGGTCCTTTTATTGTTGTAACAGGACATGATTTGAAAGATCTTGCACTGTTATTGGAACAAACAAAAGATAAAGGAATAAATATCTATACACACGGAGAAATGCTGCCTTGCCATGCATATCCGGAGTTAAAAAAATATCCTCATCTGAAAGGAAATTTTGGTACTGCATGGCAAAACCAGCAAAAAGAGTTTGATAATATTCCAGCTGCAATTTTGTTTACAACAAACTGTATCATGCCTGTAAAAGACAGCTATAAAGACAGAGTATTTACAACCTCTGTTGTTGAATATCCTGACACTGTTCATATTGGTGAGGATAAAGACTTTATTCCTGTTATCAACAAAGCTCTGGAACTGGGCGGATATAAAGAAAACAGACCTATGACAGGTATAAACGGCGGTAATGTTCTGACAACCGGTTTTGGTCACAAAACAGTGCTTTCTGTTGCGCCTAAGGTTATAGAAGCTGTAAAATCAGGTGATTTAAAACACATATTTCTTGTCGGAGGATGTGATGGAGCAAAACCCGGGAGAAATTATTATACGGAATTTGTAAAACTTACACCAAAGGATACATTAGTTTTGACTCTTGCGTGCGGTAAGTTTCGTTTTAATGATATGGATTTGGGTACTATAAACGGAATCCCGAGACTCCTTGATATGGGGCAGTGTAATGATGCTTATTCTGCTATAAAAGTCGCTGTGGAACTTTCTAAGGCTTTTAACTGTTCCGTAAATGAACTTCCTTTATCTCTTGTTTTATCCTGGTATGAACAAAAAGCTGTGTGTATATTGCTTACACTTTTGTATCTCGGTATAGAAAACATAAGACTCGGCCCGACTTTGCCGGCTTTTGTATCACCTAATGTGCTTAATATTCTTGTGGATAAGTTTAAGATAAAACCAATTTCAACACCGGACAGAGACTTAAAAGAAATTTTCGGATAATTTCATATCGTCAACTGACTCCGACTGCTTCTTGGATTATTGACGTTCACAAGGTCAAGTACTTCATTTCAAATTTTTATTCTAAAAATTTTCCATTACGTTGACCTTGTTCACATGGCTGTTCGCTC